>NZ_JCACKO010000148.1:0-132517 GCF_059505445.1 Brasilonema angustatum
GAGTTACGCCACCACCCGGAGGAGTTACGCCACCACCCGGAGGAGTTACGCCACCCCCCGGAGGAGTTACGCCACCACCCGGAGGAGTTACGCCACCACCCGGAGGAGTTACGCCGCCACCCGGAGGAGTTACGCCACCCCCCGGAGGAGTTACGCCACCCCCCGGAGGAGTTACGCCACCCCCCGGAGGAGTTTCAGCTACATTTCTTGAAGAATTATCATCTCCACCACCCAAAAGAAAAGGTAGAAGAATTAACGGAATTCCAGCTAGTGCCCAGTATGGGAACCCGCCACCTCCGCCTCGTGTGACAACATCTGCTTCGGGAATAGGAGCAAATTCTTGGCTAATCACGTCTCCCCCAGGCAATATTGGCAGTCCCCCTACAACGACATCTCCTGGAAGACCTTGCCCAACAATCTGGTCAAAGTCTCCAGGAATACCAGCATTTGGACGATTAAACGGAGCTCCCTCTGGAGAGTATGGTGAGGAGAGGACATTAAGAAGATTCCCTTCTAGTTGCTCCTCATTGCCACTCTTCAACGCACGCAACCCTTGAGAGACCCTACTGACGTAATACTGCTTGACATCTGGCGGCAAATCTTGAGCCTGAATCTGCTGCTTCCAATTAGGAATTTTTGCTACCTCTTGCAACAGCAAACTACCATAGGAGTATTTCAAATTCAGTAAGCCACTCCGAGGGTCAAGCGAGTTTCCAGATCCTTCGGGTGCCCAGTAAAAGTTCTTGGTAACCTGTCCCAAACCTGCTTGGGGTGTCCGACTAACTGTTTGCCCAAGAGTATACCGATATCCATCCATTATGTGAGGGTCGTCGTTCTGCCAGAACGAGGTGTACGGTATCTGCTCAAGATTAGGATTATTTCCGTAGTAAGAAGCAAAATTTTGAAAGTTTTGCTGTCCTCCAGCGGCTCGGATCAAGAGGTCGTTGTAACTAGGTCCGTTATTAGATTCGACTAATTGCTGTAGTACTGCTCCAGACTTGTTACAAGCAGCACCAAATCCCACGTCACATCCAGGAATGACTCGCATTTTACTCAAATCCTGGCCGGAGAGTTGATACCGAAGATAATTTGACTCCAGTCCTGGCTGGACACCGTAATGCCCAATATTGAGCTGAGCCAAAGCCTGTTGAGGCCCACTCAGTATTGCCGCCATATAGGATGAGAACGCGATAAGACTTTTTGTAATACGAGATTTAAACAAGATGAACCTCCAGTTAATAAGGCAGTAGGGAATTGAGGAAAAACCAATTTCTAATTCAAAAAGATTATTTGAGAGGGTTTTTTTTATTTCGTTTTGAATGTTGAATTTTTCTACACTCTCCCTCCAAGGGATTTCGCCTGAGAGACTGGAGAAGAATCTAAATTTTGAGGCGAGTTGATGTTAATCGTGATTGCTGTGCCCTGAAGTTGCCCTGTAATAGGCTGATATAGGACAAATCCACGGCTTGCTACATCAAAAAGATACCCTCGACCTGACGGAGGCACTTTTCCTTGCTTGACGAGAGTTATAAAGGATTCTAAATACCTTTGGATACCTTGACGATCCCCTTGGTTTGTATTCGTATAGTTTGAAATCAGGCTCATGAACAAGTCCAAGCTGCGAACGTCCTGTCCCTCGCTCAGAGTGCCATTTTCTAGGAAGGAACTAGCAACTAGCGCTCCATTCACTTGTTGCACTTTGAACAAAGTGTAATAGCGCTTCTGTTTTGTTTGATCTTTGACATAACAAACCCAGGATCCATCTGGCTTCTGTGTAAAACCTGCCTTTGCCAGGTTGGAAAATGGAGAAGGGCTTTGCTTATCTACTGCTGAAGACAGCGATTTCTCCCTGGTATCAGATGAACAAAGATTTTGTTGTGTTGTTGTCTGTTTGGGAGTCGTTGAAGTTTCAATAGCTCTTGCAACATATGGTATGGCTGCTAACGCAGACACAGACAGGCTGAATACACTCAGCGAACGGATAATGACATTCATGGGGTTTGTGACAGTGTATAGCTCAAAAAAAGTGTTTCTTAGTCAAAAATAGGCAGTATAAGACTTTTTACTAAAGTGTCATACCCATAACATATGAAATGCTAGGGTAAACTAAGTTGTGAATCTTCACATGGAAGACAATTATCTTAATTATGTGTGTAACAGTGTGTTGTTATTATGTTAATAAAGACAAAACTTACTAATTTGCATGAATTAGCAGAAATTGCTTATCCGGAGGTTAAAAGATTTTACTAAGGCATATCAGTTTGGTAAAAGACTGGGGGTATCTGTTTCTTGTATTTTGACGTAAAAGCTAAGGTCGGTGTTCCCTAGAAAAAACTCCTGGCTTAAGTGCATGGGTATTATGTTTACAAGTGCTGAACGCTTACTATTTCAAATCATCTCTATTTAATTTGTAACAAATAGTACTTGTCTTTAGCTTCTAACCTAGGAATGATAATTCATTTTCAATCAAGAAAGAATTGTCATTTTTTTGTCTAAGTAGAGAATTCACTCTGTTTAAAGATATACTGCACTAATTCTTGAGAGTACTCAATGATTTCACAAGGCTGTGACAACAACCTTACAAGTAAAGATGAATGGACAAATACAAACAGCTATTATCAATGCATTTCTATCTAGGGATAGAATACATTATCGCCTAAAGTTTACAATCAACCGAACAAATTTTTGCTTACATGGAAGCAAGTTCATCAATTCATCATCTTGCTTTCAGTGTCCGTTGTGAAATACTCTATGACACTTCTAGCCGAATTCTATAAAGAAATCAGTCTAGGTTTTCAGCAGACGAAAGATTTTGTTCACCAGAGCGTTAACTATTTAACGACATCAGCACAACAAATTGGCGAGTCTTGGCAGGAAAGGGCATCTCAAGTAACTAATCGCACTGTTGATACACTGACGACAACCCTTGAGCAAGCTAAAACTTCTGTTGAACAAACATTCCAATCAGCAGATCAAGTCAAAAATACAACATCTGTGGCGGTTCAAACAGCTATTTCTTCTGCTATGAGTGATTGGTTTGAGCAACATCCTACACTTTTGCGGTTGGTTCAAATTCTTGGTTGGGCGGCTAACCACCCAATCATCAGTTTAGTGGTTCTGCTTTTTGCCCTTGCTGTTACTTGGAGCCTGATCAAAGCAATTGGTCGTATAGTTGAGTCAGCCAGTTTATCAGTTTTGCAAGTTCCTTTGAAATTACTCCAAGCTTTTGCAAAGCTCAGCTTTGTATCATTTACCAAACTTGGTAACTTGGCCTTTAAGCAACTGACCGATACAAAAACCACTGATAGTATACCAACTGTACTACCTACAATCTCTCCACAAATTCACAAGGATAAGCAACAAAGATTGGTAGAGATTTCTACTCGACTAGAGGAAATTCAACAAGAACAAAATCACCTTTTACAAGAAGCCGCAGAGCTTTTGGCTTCAGAAAAAATTGATACAGAAGTACAAATGCAGCACTATATCAAATAAAGGGTGGCAGATATAGCAGGGAGCAGCCTTGAAAGTCCCGTGGTTTCCGTATTTTCTCATTAGTGGATGTCCTAATCTACCTGGCAACTGCTATAACAATTCAAAATTCAAATTCAAAATTCGTCTTGGAAAGTTGGGCGGGACGGAAGACGTAGGGGTCACCTAACCCTTTAATTTACGATCAGACTTAACGACTTTGAAAGTTTATAGCACCCTCAATACTTTTATATTTACTTATTTGAGTACTATAGGAATCCGATTTGATTTGGTGAATTGACTCGTAGAGGCAGGGAACGCTTAACGCTTAACGCTTAACGCTTAAGAAGCAATAAAAGCGTACGGAGTTTTTTTCAAAAATCAAATATTAGTCCTAAATTTAAATACTTTATTTTGCTTGAGTAGAATTGAAGAGTTAATGAATAACATATTTCCGACACAAACCTAAAAAAAAATATCAAAAGTTCATAATATTTAAATTTTTGCTATTTTTAGAAGCAGGTGAGAGACACATGGACGAGAATTTCGTCCATCTCCATAGTGGCTTTTTGGCAAAGCGGGGTTCTATTTGCAGACAGTTTGCACATCTTTCCTTGCCAGGATACCTGAGCGGGGAAGATTTGTCTGAAAAAATGATACAGTAGATAGAGTCAAAATTCCGCAATCACACTATGGTAAAAAACTAAGCCGATGAAAATAAATTGAAGAAGAGGTAGATCGCAATGAATCCAGAAAATAAGATATCGCCAGCTTTCGAGCCATTTCTTGCCGAGATGGGGCGGGATGACAAGCGCGATGCGATTGTGATCTACAAAGCGCCACCAGTTGAAGGTTTGCCGCCACGAGGTCGTTTGCGTGAACTAAAAAATAGGTTGCTTGAGGTTCAAAAGCGGGCTACTAGTCAAGTAGCTGCAAAGCTTTTTGATCAGTACCAGGAAGCAACAGAAGACATGGGATATCAAAATGAACCTTTAGAGGTTTCTACTATCGGTTCTGGCGCAATGCCAATGGCGACAGTTGAAGTGACTCCCAGGACGCTAGAAGCCCTGGTGGAACAACCTAATGTGGTTGCTATTCTGCCAAATCAAAAAATTCATCTCATCCAACCCCGGAAAGTCGAGTATTCTGAGCTATTCACCGAAGAAAACAAAGACAACGTCACTTGGGGATTAAAACAGCTTGAAATTCCTAAATTATGGGAGACAACCACGGGCGAGAACATCAATGTGGCGGTACTAGATACAGGGGTGTATGCTGCCCATCCAGCACTCGAAAAACGAGTCAAAGAGTTTGTGGTCATTGATCCACTTGGTCGGCGGATTAATGCCAAGCCAGCTTTTGACTCTGGACAGCATGGAACTCATGTTTGTGGCACGATCGCCGGAGGTAAAACCCCAAAGGGTCTCTCTATTGGCGTTGCGCCGCAAGCTAATTTGCTAGTTGGTGGTGTTCTGATCGGAGATACGACTTTACGAACCTTATTGGAAGGTATTTCTTGGGCGATCGAAAGAGGGGCTGATATTATCAACATGTCCCTTGGTTTAAGTTACTACGAACCTTTGTTTGCTGAAGTACTTGACATATTGGTGACGCAGTATGGTATTTTACCTGTAGTCGCGATCGGCAACGAAAACCACGGTAACACTAGCTCACCTGGCAATGCCTATAATGCCTTCAGTGTGGGTGCAATAGAAAAACTGCCATTAGACAAGGTTGATGTCGCATTCTTTAGTAGCGGAGCGAGTCTCGTCTTTCCTGGAGACGAGCCAAATGGTGTGGTGACAAAGCCAGATGTTGTTGCCCCAGGTGCTCAGATTTACTCCTGTATACCGCCGACGAGAACACCTCACGGAACCTACGAATATAACTATATGGATGGCACTTCTATGGCAACTCCACATGTTGCAGGCGTTGCAGCTTTACTAATGGCAGCTAAGCCAACAGCAACTGTAACAGATATCATGAATGTACTGAAGGAAACGGCAAAACATCCAGGGGGATCTGGTCGTCGTCCGGATAATAGATGGGGTTGGGGTTTACTCCAACCCCTGGAAGCTTTGAGTGCTCTTAGTTGAGGACTATCAGGGAAGTGCATCATGTATCATAATGGCAAAAACAAAATTAGTTCTGAGTTTGCGTGTCGGCTTAATAATCTAGCGCCTCAACAGAAGGTTAGCGTCATAGTATTTTTAAAGCTAGAAAATTTGGATAAGCCGATAAGCTTGCGGCAGTCACGTGCTGAACGCAAAGCAGCGATGGAAGGGATACGCAACTCAGCCAAACAAGCTCTAGATTACATACGCAAAATCATTCAGGACTTTGGAGGCACACAGTTAGCTGAAAGTCCTGATGTTTTAGGGACAATTCCTGTTGAAATTTCTGCGGCTGGTGTCGAAGCTCTTGCTGCGTCTGATGCAGTCAAAGCGGTGGTAGAGGAACAGGACCTTATCCCAGCAAACACTACCAACAGATTCTACATTTAAAGTTGTGAGTGTTATAAAAAGGAATTCCTATTTTGCTGAGTACTTGTAGCAAGTGGCTTAAGCATTAGTTTTTATTATAAGCCCTAGGACAAGTTTTGAAAGCGAACAGGGGACAATTTGGTAATAATTTCGTCTTTCATTCCAAAGGCCCAATTAGCAAAGCGTTGTGCCAGAGGAGGCACAATCACAAGGGGATTGTTAAAACCTGAAAAGACGTGAACGCTTTCGCGCTCTGGGATGAGACCAATCAAGGGAAGTGCATCATTACTGAATGACACCAAACAATGGTGCCAAGTTCCCGGTAATTTGTTTAATTTCGGTAAAATTTTTCCGATGCTTGCTCTTAACTCAGCTTCGCTTTGCTTGGAGTCAACATTGGCGTGAGGATCTGTGATGGCGCGGCTGATTTGCCCAAGGCGAAGACTACCATCTTGAAATTGAACTGCGCCTGCATCTAAGATAGGTGGTACTAGCTCAAGACCTGATTGGTTCCATAATTCGTCATTTTTAGTAGAATCTGCTTCTAATTGGAACCTTTTAAGATTTGCTGGCATGACTATGGTACGCAGTTGTATATCTACAGGCGGAGTTTCAATCATTTCTGCGTGAGTGAAATACAGCTTGGTAGAAACGCCTGATGATTTGAGCAGCTGTCGGCTCAATCCACCAGCACACACTACTGTATTAGCAGTGTTGTATGTTTCTTTTGTTGTTGTCACTGCTTTTGGCAGTATTTTCACAACTTGGGTAATCGCCATTTCACCGCCTGCACGCAAAAAGGCGTTAATGTAAGCTTGGGTGGTTTTTCCAGGATGGATGTGACCGTGTTTGACAGTTAAAGCAGCCGCTATAGCCTCCAGATTCAACAGAGGTTCTAATTCACAAGCTTCTTTTGGATTGAGTAATTTGGGAGGGATAGCAAAACGAGTGTAGGACGCCGCCACGCTTGCTGGATCTGTATCGGCCCAAATGGTCAACAATAAATCTAGCTCCCAGAACTCAGTATCAGCGTCCAACTCTTGCGACAGAATGCGGTGACGTGCGATACCTTCGTCGCACAATTGGCGAGTGAGTGGAGTGGTACCAGACCAAAACGCTAAACCACCATAACTATAACGAGTTGCATTGTGTGGCGTTGCATATTGCTCTAGTAAAAGCACTTTGCAGTCTTTTTTTACCAGTTCGTAGGCGAGTGCAGCACCCGTAATACCAGCACCAATAACAATCCAGTCGTAGGTTTTCATTGAATATCTTTATGAACAGACTTAAAAGATATTTTCCCTCCTTGGTGCTACTCCAACTCTAACCAATTTAATCATGAGATTGTCATGCTACCGGAATTATTTGCCAACAGTCACCTTCATAGTCTTTCTATCTGAAGAACGATTTGAAGTCGCATTTTGACCTCTTGCTTGGGTAGGAACGCTCAGTAACTTAGGCTTTGTTGAGCTTAAAGTTAAGGTAGGTGAAGGTTCTGGCACGGCAACTCTGGCTTGACCCCTTCTCAAAACTATTAAAGTGATATTTGCTTGATTATTAAAAGAGCGTTTTACAGAACCACGAACAAAAGTACTAGCAAATTTTTGACTTCCGGCAAAATTAGAATCTTTCAATTCAGAGGTGATTGTCACATTTTCGTTTTTCTTGCTTGTCAAAAAGTTATCATTCCCGGACGTGTTTAAACTTGCAGATAGAGAAAAGAACACTAAAGGTTTTTTTCCAATACTATCTGGATTGGATAATAAATTAGCAAGATAGTCTGGAAGAGTTTGTTTCGGTATATCAGAAGTATCGTATAAAAAGAAGGAAACTTCCCTAATTACGCTAACATTCTCTATTTTCTGTCCCGCATTTATTAATGCTTCTAAATCTAAGGCAGATGTAAAATTGAAAGATAAAGTATTTCCTGCATTGATCAAGAAATTACCAACAATAGTTGCATTAGTTTCTGCGAATCCAAAATAATCTCTATTTTCACCCGAAGCTGAACTAGTTGCAAAAGTCGATACTACTGTATCGTCAGTTTCCACGACTGCATTATTGTAAACAGTCGCTGTACCACCATCCGCATGAGCTGAAGTATCAGCCTGATTGTTACTATTCACAGTGGAAAAGCTTTGACTCAAGTTTGTTAAAAAGAAATCTCCATAGGAAAGAGCAGAAGTCGCCGCCTGAGTAGGTGACACGGAGGGTTCAGAAGTAACTGTGTTTGGAGTAGCCATGAAAAAAACCTCTTTGCAAATTTGTTAGTATAGAGCTTGACGTCATTTATATCTACAATTTAACCATCTTCATTCCTGAAGAGTCCTTTAAAATCTTTGCTCTAAATCTACCTTTTTTAGCTATAGCTAGTAATCCCAAAAATAGTACTAAAGCTAAACTCGTTGAAGGTTCAGGTGCTGTCACTCTTGCCTGACTTCTCCTAGTCGCAATCAAAGTAAGATTTGTTTGTTTTTCAAAATAGCGTTGGAAAAAGCCCTGATACTCAGCCAGAGTGTATTCTTCATTTCCTTCAAAATCAGTTTCTTTATAATTCTCGGTTAAGGTAATATCTGAACTATTCTGATAGCTCAAAGAATCATTCCCAAGAGTATTGATATTTCCACTAATAGAAAAGAAAGAAAGCGGACTTTTCTTGATGCTGTCTGGATTGTCTAATAAATCAATAAGAATGTCAGAAAGAGTTTCTTCTGGTATATCTGAAGTATCGAACAGATAAAAGGCAATATCGCCTTTTGCTTGAGCATTCTCTACTGGAGATGCATCTATTTGTGTCCCTAAATTTAGAAAAGAGGAGAAATTGAAAGAAAAGGTTTTACCAGCATCTATATCAAAATTAGCAACAATTTCCGAATCGCTTTGTACAACTCCTGTGTAGTTTCTACCTTCACCACTCACTGTACTAGCAACATCAGTAAATGCTCTTAGTGGAGAATCTGACGTTTCTACGGTTAGATAATTTTCCAAGCTTACAAAACTATTCTTACCCATAGCAATACCTTCAGTCTCACCATGATTGCGGCTGTTAAATTCTGTGGAAAGAATTCCATTGAAATCTGTCAAATTTAATTCTCCATCAGAAAAAGCAAAAGTAGCAGCTTGACTGGGTGAGGTGAAAAGCACAGAAGTCGCTACCAAGGGAGTAAACAGTAGCCCAAACCGCTTGGCAAATCTCAGATATTGCTTCATAAAATCCTCTTAATATTTAGTTTGCTTCTCTGTGTTGCGAGACTCTTGATCAGAGATACAAAAGGAACTATCGCGATTCCGTAATTCTCAGGCTACTTTTACGAAAGCTACATAAAATCTACCTCTGTATCAAAAAATGATAAAAAGATCTTCACCCTATCCCTCTGTCTGAAGCATAGGTTATCTTTTAAACTTTCGTTATAGTAAAAACACTAGGTTTTTTAATCTAGAATTATTTAAAGATTTCTCAAAATTTGATAAAAATTTACAAATAATATACAATTCATATCAAAAAAATACCGCAAACATACAGTAAACTTTTGTGTGAAGTAGGTATAGTCAGATTTTGTAATTTGTAATACAAACTTTCCCATTATCATAAATGGGACAAGACTTGATCAAATGATAATTATAAAAATTACAAATAACAGGTTATATCTATTTTTGACATAAATAGATTTATGATAATTAAACACTTGCGATAATTACTCATAAATTGATTGGTAAGTTCACTAAAAGAAAACTTTTTTTGAGGGACAAGAAAGGCAAAATAAGCAATACCGTGTTGCAATTTTTGCCTTAAGTTTACTTAACGATTGTTTTTTTTAGATCGCAGTCTAAATTTCTCTATTTCAGTGTGTGGGGGTTGCCATGAGAAGATTTTTACTAGCTTCTGCCAGCGGAGCCAGTTTTCTATGTTTAATTGCCAGACCATTATCTGCACAAGTAATACCGAATCCAGATATTGCTAATAACACATCTAAAATCAATTACACGGTAGAACAACTATCACAAAACAGCAGTACTGTAACTGAAAGTACAAGTAGTGTTAATGACACACTAAAAGACAGCCAGAGTCAGAGAAAATTCGTTGTATCTACGGATAGCAAACAACAAGGTTCACCTACTTTGAATCAGAAGCAGGAAAGCAACAATTTAGGGCTAACTGCAAAATTTCCAAATCGAGTCCCTGCATCAAATGTGATAGCACAAGTCACATCTGTATCGCAATTATCTGATGTACAGCCTACGGACTGGGCGTTTCAAGCACTGCAATCTCTAGTTGAGCGTTACGGTTGTATTGCTGGGTATCCGAATGGCACTTATCGAGGCAATCGCGCGATGACTCGCTATGAATTTGCTGCTGGCTTAAACGCCTGTCTCAATCGAGTCAACGAACTTGTTGCCACTGCGACTGCTGATTTGGTAAGAAGAGAGGATTTAGCCACCTTGCAGAGACTGCAACAAGAATTCGCCGCAGAACTGGCGACACTGCGAGGTCGGGTAGATGTTTTAGAAGCTCGCACAGCCGAATTGCAAGCTAATCAGTTTTCTACAACCACTAAACTGAGTGGTGAGATCATTATAGCAGGCATTGGTGCCACGGGAGGCGCTCCTGGTAGGAAAGATCCAAATATCATCCTCACAAATAGAGTGCGGTTGAATCTCACCACGAGCTTCACAGGCAAAGACTCACTAATTACTGGTTTGCAAGCTTATAACTTTTCAGGCGGTTTAACTGGTAGTGGTAGCATTCAAGAATCTTTGGGCTTAGCTTCGCCTATACTGAGTTCTAGTAGCGCTCGTGTCGGTTTTGAACCACAATTTCCTGGCATTGATCCTAAAACTTTGTCGAGCACTGGTAGCAATGACATTGAGCTTTATAAGCTGCTTTATATCTTTCCCGTCGCTAAAAAATTAACTTTGTTTGCTGGGACTGCAGCGGAAGTGTCGGATGCCTTTCCTAGCATCATACCTTTTTCTGGTGAAGGACAAGAAGCGATTTCTCGCTTTGCAGGTTTGAACCCCGTGGTACGTGTCTCCGGTGGTACTTCGGGAACTGGTTTGGCATCGGCTGCGGGATTCATTTTTGACATATCAAAGCAGTTCGATGTGAGAGCTTTGTATGGCAGTGTAAATGCAAATATTCCTACTTCAGCCGCAGATATCCTGCCGGGAGTTTCTGGCACACCCTTGGGAGCAGGCGTCTTTGGGGGTAGTAGTGTTATCGCAACACAAGTAACCTTTAGACCAAGTAGTTCCATAGATCTTGCTCTAAACTATGCCCACAGCTATCACGAAATCAACTTCCTGGGTACAGGATTAATCAGTAGTGAGATTGGTGCTTTGGCTGGTGTTCCATTGGGAATACCTGTTGAACTAAACTCTGTTGGCGGTACAGTAACTTGGCGTTTGTCTCCAAAAGTTGCTTTCTCTGGCTACGGTGCAGCAATGTTTGTTGATGATTCTTCTGGGCGTGTTAATGCTTCTACCACCTTCACAAGTTGGATGGTTGGATTGCACTTTAATGATTTATTTAAACCAGGAAACAATGCGGGGCTTATTTTTGGACAGCCACTTTATCGGACTTCTGCAGATGGTGATGCTAGACTGACTCCTGATGGTGAGCGGCGGGCTGTTCCTTATCATTTAGAAGCTTACTATCGTTTTAAAGTGAGTGACAATATCAGCATTACTCCTGGAGCATTTGTTTTGTTCAATCCTGAAGGAAATAGTAGAAACGATACAACAACTGTAGGCGTACTCCGCACCACTTTCACCTTCTAAAGCAATTCAGAACGCAGAACTCGGTAAGCGAGAATTGATTCTGAGTTGTGCGTTCTGTATGCCTTTAGATATACTTCAACTATGAGATTTCTTGCAAATATGATCAATGAATTTACAACCGCAGATGAACGCAAATAATTTATCTGTGCATATCTGTGGTTTGATTTTCAGAAATTTGACTTTTGCAAGAAGTTTATTCAATAACCGCTTGGGAGTTATATCAAATCCGGTAGCATCTGAGTGATAAAAAAACCGCAGAGGCGCAGAGGACACAGAGAAAGAGGAAGGAAAAATAATTCCGATACAAACGGATTTGATATTATATCGTGTCCGGTTAAAGACTTATCATTAAGGCTCTTGGGGAGCAGGGGGTAGGGAGCACCGGAGAAAGAGTTTTCAGGTTTTGGCACAGATGCACCGAATTATAACTAATTAGGCGGACATGGTATTACTTGAGTGTTCGACGTTTTGCGAGCGCCCCAGTTGCAAAATTCGTGTAGAATTGGGACCAGCATTAGAAAAACTCCACAAGCTAGAAGCAGCCAGAGGAGCGAGCCAAAAATGGGGAGGCGATCGCATTTCCCTTCAACTGCATCGTCGTCTTAACAAGGCAAGGAGCGCATCTGTTTGTCCGCTTAACCTCTGACTCGCCACCAGCCACTGGTTCCGCTATCATGTCACAATTACAACTATGAGAGAACAGATTTTTGCAATGTTCCAAAACTTGGGCACTCTTGCATTACTGGCGATCGCATTTCCCTTTAACTGCACCGTCGTACTCGCATCGCTGCTGTGGAATTTTTTCAGCCGACGGTTTAGCAAACAAGTGGTTTTAAACGAGAATCCGAGAAATATCTTGATCGGTGGTGGTAGAATGACCAAAACCCTTCAGCTGGCGCGATCATTTCATGCGGCGGGGCATCGAGTCATTTTATTCGATCTGGACAAATACTGGTTCAGTGGTTATCGATTTTCTAACTCTGTGTCTAGATTTTACACAGTTCCGGACTCGCACGAAGACAAGGAGGGCTATACTCAAGCCGTGCGTGCGATCGCCAAAAAAGAAAACATAGACTTTTTTGTCCCGGTAGGCATTTTTGCTGCCAGCTACTTTGACTCCGAGCGTAAGCCCGTTTTATCAGGCTATTGCGAGAATTTCCACTTCGATGCTGATACAATGAGTATGCTGGATAACAAGTTTACGTTTGCCCAAAAAGCACGCTCACTCTCGCTATCTGTCCCGAAAACCTTCTTAATTACAGATCCCGAACAAGTTCTTAAATTCGACTTTTCCAACGAAAAGCACAAGTACATTCTCAAAAGTATTGTTTATGACTCTGTTTTACGCTTGGATTTAACTAAGCTACCAATGGATTGTCCCGACAAAATGGCGCTTTATGTTAAAAGTAAGCCAATTAGTGAAGATAACCCTTGGATATTGCAAGAGTTTATTCCCGGAACAGAATACTGTACTCACGATACAGTGAGAAACGGTGAATTAACGGTACACTGTTGCTGTGAATCATCTGCTTTTCAAGTCAATTACGAAAACTTTGAACACCCAGAAATTCAAAAGTGGGTGAGTCATTTTGTTAAAGAACTACAACTGACTGGACAACTTTGTTTTGACTTCATTCAGGCGGAAGATGGGACGATTTATGCGATCGAGTGCAACGCTCGGGCTCACTCTGCGATTACAATGTATTACAACCACCCTGGTTTAGCCGATGCCTATCTTAGTAAAGAGCCTTCAGCTGAACCTCTGCAACCTTTGAGTGATAGTAAGCCTACTTATTGGCTTTATCACGAACTTTGGAGACTTAATGAAATTAGATCATTAAAGCAGTTGCAAAAGTGGTTTAAAAATATTAGGCGAGGAAAGGATGCAATCTTTGAAGTTAACGATCCACTACCGTTCTTAATGGTACATCACTGGCACATTCCTTTACTATTACTCGATAGTTTGCGCTCCTTAAAAACTTGGGTGAGGATTGATTTTAACATCGGGAAACTCATACAGTTTGGAGAAGATGTAAAATATAAAACCTCTATCTCTGCAACCCCTAAGTGATAGTAAGTTTACTGGCAGGATCGCATCTGTTTGTCCACTTCATTTTTATAAACTACCAGCCACAGATTCCACTATCATGTCACAATTATAATTATGAAGGAGCAGATTTTTATAGTGTTCCAAAACTTGGGCACTCTTGTATTACTGGCGATCGCATTTCCCTTAAACTGCATCGTCGTTTTGACTTCACTATTGTGGAATTTTCTCAAGCAACCATTTGGCAAGTCAATTGTTGTCAACCCCAATTCCAAAAATATCTTGATCGCTGGCGCGAGAATGACGAAAACTCTTCAGCTAGCGCGTTCATTTCATGCTGCAGGGCATCGGGTTATTATAATTGACATCGAGAAATTCTGGCCAAGCGGTAATAAATATTCTAACTCTGTTGCAGGCTTTTATACCGTTCCCGATCCAAGCAAAGACTTAGAAGGCTACGTTGAAACCCTACACGCGATCGCCAAAAAAGAAAAGATCGACTTTTTTATCCCCGTAGCCATTTTTTCCGTCATCCACTATGACTCTCACGGCAAGCCACCATTACCAGACGATGTAGAGTTTTTCCACTTTGATGCTGATGTCACCAAGATTCTGGATGACAAGTTTGCCTTTGCTGAAACAGCGCGATCGTTCGGTTTATCAGTCCCCAAATCTTTCAAAATTACCGATCCCGAACAAGTCATCAACTTTGACTTTTCTCAGGAGAAGCGCAAATACATTCTTAAAAGCATCCCCTACGATCAAATACGTCGCTTGAATCTTACCAAGCTACCTTGCAATACACAATCAGAAACAGCAGCATTTGTCAAGAGTCTGCCTATCAGTGAGGAAAACCCCTGGATTATGCAGGAATTCATCCCTGGAAAGGAATACTGCACTCACACTACCGCACGAGATGGAGAGTCAAGAATGTACTGCTGCTGTGAGTCATCCGCCTTTCAAGTCAACTACGAAAACGTTGATCAGCTAGAAATAATGGAATGGGCGAGTCATTTTACCAAAGAACTCGGAAAAACCGGGCAACTTTCGTTTGACTTCATCCAGGCAGAAGACGGAATTGTTTACGCGATTGAGTGTAACCCCCGTACTCACTCCGCCATTACTATGTTTTACAATCATCCAGGAGTAGCGGATGCCTATCTTGGTAAAGAACCTCTGGCTGAATCTTTGCAGCCTCTTGCTGATAGTAAGCCAACCTATTGGCTGTACCACGAAGTTTGGCGGCTGAATGAGATTAGATCGTTTAAGCAACTGCAAACTTGGGTAGCAAACATTTTGCGAGGGAAAGAAGCAATTTTTGAGGTGAGTGATCCCTTACCCTTCCTGATGGTACATCACTGGCAGATTCCCTTGCTCATTTTCGACAATTTACGAAGACTCAAAGGTTGGATAAGAATAGATTTTAATATGGGCGAACTGATAGAGTGAGAAGGAGGAAATAAGGCGGACGTTTTGTCAGGTGGTAGGTGTTATTCAAGAACCGCTTAATAGCTTGCCTGTAAACGGCTCAAAAGATATTCTCCTGCAAGAATAGGGGGATAAATAGGTGATTTATCCCTTTGACAGCTTTCTAAACAAACAATTTCTGTATTGTCATTAGGATGACAGAAAAATGCTACAGAATACCTTGACTGCTTGAGTGTATCATCATTTGGAATCATCACTCGATGCTTGGTTGAGCAAAACACGTGATTTGTCCAGCGTTCCATTAAATCGCCAGTGTTGACAATGATAGTATGAGGAATTGGTGAAGCTGCAATCCACTTTCCTGATACTGTTCGTACTTCCAAGCCCCCAACTTCATCTTGAAATAACAAGGTAATGCTGCCATAGTCGGAGTGTTCACCAGCGCGAACTTGTCGTAGTTTGGGTGTCTGGGATAAAGATGGATAGTGCAGCAGTCGCAAAGTATGATTTTGCTGGTTATGGTTTGTGGCAAAAAAATCTTCTGGTAATTCTAAAGCCAAAGCGATCGCTTGCAACACCTTGTTAGCAAGTTCTGTACAAGCTTGGTAAAAGTTGAGAATATGAGGGTTTTTTGCAGGAGAAGATAATCTATGTGTTACATCTATATCTGTTAGCTTTTGTTTACCAATATTAAACGCCTCTTTCAAGTCTCCTGGGTTGTTGGGGTTAAGCCGTTCTCTTTCAAAACCAACGTAACCTTGATTGCTAAATTCATTAGTCCAAGCTAACTGTTGCTTTACTGTTAAAGGTAAATCAAAGAAGTCTTTGCTTTGTTTAAGTACTTGGTTAATTAAGTTATGTGATATGTTTGTATTTTTTAAGTACATGAATCCTATTTCATGGCACGCTTGATAGATTTGTTGAACGACAGTTTGTTTCCCTGTTGCTTTACCAGTGGTGAAGGGAGAAAAGTCAATAACTGGAATTTCAAGCATGTTATTTTGTTATTTATTTGATAATGACTGACGTCTAGGATATATATGGAGTTAGTTCTCAAGCCTAATTAATAAACCCAGTTTCTTGAAGAAACCGGGTTTATATTTACTTTAATTTCAACAAAATCACACATTAAATCGGAATAACATCACATCGCCTTCTTGGACGACATAATCTTTTCCTTCACTGCGTACTTGCCCTTTTTCCTTGGCAGCATTCATTGAACCTGCTGTGGCTAAATCCTTATAAGCAACAGTCTCTGCCCGAATAAATCCTCGTTCAAAATCGCTGTGAATCACACCGGCTGCTTGTGGTGCTGACATTCCTGCTGTGATCGTCCAAGCACGAGTTTCCTTTTCTCCTGTGGTGAAGTAAGTACGCAAACCTAACAGAGTGTAAGTAGCGCGAATTAAAGATTTTAAACCGCCTTCTTCTACACCCAAAGAGGCCAAGAATTCAGATCGTTCTTCCTCTGGTAATTCAACTAATTCCGATTCAACTTGGGCAGAAACGACGACAACTTGTGCATTTTCAGTTGATGCAATTTTTCGCACTTTTTCTACGTATTCATTACCCGTTGCCAATTCATCTTCAGACACATTGGCACCATAAATGATTGGTTTATTGGTAAGCAGTTCTAGTGGTTTAATAATCTCGGCTTCTTCTTCAGTCAAACTAACTTGCCGTACTGATTTCCCTTCATTTAATGCAGCAGCTAATTTTTCCAGCAAAGCTAATTCAATCTGTCCTTCTTTACTAGTACGAGCTTGTTTGCGGGTGCGTTCAATCCGCCGTTCAATTTGTGCTAAATCGGCTAAACCAAGCTCTAAATTGATGATTTCAATATCTCGTGCTGGCTCAACTGAACCAGCAACGTGAATGATATCATCATTCTCGAAACATCGCACGACATGAACAATTGCATCAACTTCCCGGATGTGGGAGAGAAATTGGTTACCTAGTCCCTCACCTTGACTTGCACCTTTAACCAAACCGGCAATATCTACAAACTCAACACGCGCCGGAACAATTTGTTTTGAGGAAGAAATCTTCGATAAAACATTTAACCGTTCATCCGGCACAGAGACAACACCGACGTTCGGTTCTATAGTACAGAAAGGGAAGTTGGCTGCTTCTGCCTTGGCATTGGCAACCACGGCATTAAACAAAGTCGATTTTCCAACGTTGGGGAGTCCGACAATTCCGGCTCGTAGCATCTTAGATTTAAAATTCTGGATTTGGTACCAAACGCTATCTTAAAACAAAACTACTGGCAAGGAGTTTCAAACAGGTGCTGGAACTGGTTGGGGAATAGGTGCTGGAACTGGTTGCGGAATGGGAGTAGGAACTGGTTCTGGAACTGGTGCTGGAACTGGTTCTGGAACTGGTGATGGTATGGGCTGGGGAATTCTTGGTTCTGGTGACGGTTCAGGATTTGGTAGTGGATTTGGTAATGGATTTGGAGTTTGTGGTTCGGGTAAGGATCCAGGATTGGGATAAATCATGGTATGTTCACTGAAATCGTTCGACTTTTACTAACCTAGATGACAACAGATGCTGGCGACATCTTCCGATATGGCTATTCCTAACTATGCTTTGGTTCTATCATGATTGCCACATTTGGTTACATCTATAAAAAATGTCAAAATGCTCAATCAAAACCAAATACCTTTATTAGACTCCTTAAAAGCCACTGCAGAACGTCCTCATGCTCCTTTTTACACCCCAGGACACAAACGAGGACAAGGGATTTCCAAATCCTTAACTGATGTTTTTGGCAAAGCAGTGTTTCGTGCTGACTTGCCAGAATTAGCAGAATTAGACAACCTTTTTGCACCAAATGGCGTTATTCAGCAAGCGCAGCAGCTAGCGGCTGAAGCTTTTGGCGCTTCACAAACTTGGTTTCTTGTCAATGGTTCTACCTGTGGAATTGAAGCGGCAATTCTTGCAACTTGCAATACAGGAGATAAAATCATTTTGCCTCGGAATGTTCATTCTTGTGCGATCGCAAGTTTAATTCTCTCCGGCGCTATCCCAATTTTTATCCATCCAGAATATGATCCAATTTTAGATATTGCTCACAGTATCACTCCCACGGCTGTACAAGCTGCCTTAGAACAGCATCCTGATGCGAAAGCAGTATTTATGGTTTACCCCACATACTACGGTGTGTGTGGAGATGTGAGGGCGATAGCTTCTCTCACCCACCAACATAACATCCCCTTAATTGTGGATGAAGCACATGGTGTACATTTCGCCTTTCATCTCCAACTACCCACTCCAGCTTTAGCCGCAGGTGCTGACATCAGCGTACAATCCATACATAAAGTACTAGGCGCATTGACTCAAGCATCAATGTTGCATGTTCAAGGCAACAGGATAGATATTGACCGTATTAATAAAGCTTTACAACTCGTACAATCCACGAGTCCTAGTTATTTACTCTTAGCTTCTCTGGATGCAGCGCGTCAACAGATGGCGCTTTATGGTGAAGAGTTGATGTCTCGCACATTGGAACTAGCCCAAGAAGCGAGAACTCGTATCAACCAAATTCGCGGTTTATCGGTTTTGGAAATCCCTGTTAATGAGACATCACCTGGTTTTGTTGCTTTAGATAAAACCCGATTAACCGTCACTGTTTCTGGCTTAGGTTTGACTGGCTTTGAAGCGGAGGAAATTCTTAATGACAAGCTGAGTGTTACGGCTGAATTTTCATCACTACAACATCTGACTTTCATCATCAGTTTAGGTAACACCCAAAAAGATATTGAACAACTTGTGCAAGCTTTTACTACCCTCAGTAAAGAGTATCGAAAAACTTCATCTCCTGCCTACTCTTTATTAATGAGGGAAAGCAAGGATTTGTTTAGTATCACAGGAAATTCCATACATCTTTCACCTCGTGAAGCTTTTTTTGCTCCTACAGAAACCTTACCATTCAAAGAAACCTCAGAACGCATTTGTGCGGAAATTATTTGTCCATATCCACCAGGAATTCCCATCTTGATGCCTGGAGAAGTTATTTCCCCATATGCTTTAGAGTATTTACAACATATTCAGGAGTTGGGTGGATTTATCAGCGGTTGTGCTGATACAAGTTTGAGAACTCTAAAGGTTGTGAAAGTATGAAGAATTAGCTTTTCTTGACTGGAGCGATCGCCTACACTGATATCAACAGGCTTTCAAGGTTTTCTTGTTCTAGTTTTTTACTAATTAGCTCTTTTCACTGCTTATCAATCAATAGCTCTGACATTCGGTCCATATATGCTTCTAGTGCCTGCTCACGTAAATTGTTGTCTGCTAAGTAGGTCAACATAAAAAAACATAAGATACGATTCTTGCGATTGCTTCGTTCCACTGCGTTCCACTCGCAATGACATTTCACGTTTAATTAGCTTGAGCTACTTATTTCTCTTTCCTCGTCGGTACGCTTCTCAGATCGCCTCTGTTCCCTTCGCTCAAAATAAAATATTGCAAAAGGAATAGCGATCGCACCACCAAACAGCAACCAATCCCACAATGTCTTGGCAGATTGAAAGTTCTCGGTTTCCTTATAGAGCCCATTTGAGATCTTAAGAAGAAGATGCAAGCCGCTTGAGCATCAGTCTGACAAAGCAGAGGTTGATCTTGGTCGTCGCATGAGACAACGTTCGCTCAAAATTCTTAACTAGACTCTTACACCGCTCCATCCAAGCATTTGATCGTTCAATCACCCAACGAGCGACTGCTGGCACAAATCCAGATTTGCCTTGTGCCCGCTTCTCCTGTTTAGAGGGCTTTTTTGAAAGCTCAAACTGGATCTTCGCCATGATTTGGGGATACACCAACTCTTATTCCTCAATCAAGTAGTCGATGTGATAACCATGATCAAGAAGGATGGTAATCTTGGGAATATTGACTGGTTTCGACCTAAAGTAGTCGATGTTTAGTGTTAACATCTCAATCAATCCAGCATCATCTGTAATGTTTGCTTTAGTGCAATGGGTAAAGAAGGGAAACCCCAGGATATCAACGGCTAGATGCCTTTTAATCCCGTTGGTTGATTTGTAGAAACAAAAGCCCTTCGAGTCCACACTGGCATTGCAGGTGTTCTTGACTGCTTGAGAGTCAATGATGATCAAGGTTGTCCACCTCGGTTTTTTTTTATCTGTTCTCTCACCTGCTCATGTAGTGTGTTCATCAGTGTTTCAAACACACCTGCTGCTCGCCACTGCTTGTAGTGCCAATAGACGGTTGAATAAGGCGGAAAGTCGAGGGGCAAATCAGACCAGTTGCACCCATTCTTAAGTTGATAGAGGATGCCATTGAGAATTTCTCTGTTTGTCCAATTAGACGGTCTTGTCCGTTTCTTTTTGGGTAATCTCTGGAACAACAGGGGTTCAAGAATTGTCCATTCAGAGTCAGTGAGGTCGCTAGAATATGCCATCAGCATTGGATTAAAGGGGCGTGAGTACTTTAATCCAGAAATGTAAAGATGTCAAATGGGTTCTATACGTCAACTTAATAATTTCTTTTGTTTTGGGATTAAATTCCGCTTCTATAGTTTCTGATTTATTTGAGTTTTTCCCAATGCCAGTCCACTCGCCAATCCCTTCAAAGGGATATAAGTTTGCAAAAGCTGCGAGCATTCCTATTAGGGCAAGTAAAATAGCAGTTGGCATCAGCAGCTTTCGCCCAACAGCCAAAGGTTTACCCCAATCGACAAGCTTTTTATGCAAACTATCCATTAGCCACCTCAGAAATAGTCCTTATATCATTAATTAGCGGCAAGTGCGATCGGCTTATGCACCTCGGCAAGAATGCTTGGTTTTTACAAGGAACCACGGTTCCTTTCCAACAAAAAACCCACGCTTTTGGCGGATCACTCTATTTACTGGATTGAATTAATTGTATATTCTTAATATTTCAGACTCTGGACACCAAGCATCCCAAAAATGTCCGCTACGATTTAAGGTTTTTAGCTCTAACTAAACCGTATTGTTTTATAACTTGCACCCAACTATCAGACACAGATTAAAGAATGCATAGCCCTTTCCTAAAAGAAACACAGACAAACACAGATAAATTATCTGCGTTCATCTGCAGTTCCAAAACTCTAAACCCAAATCTTGCCATCTACATCATCTTAGGTACAGAGATAAGACAAAAATTAGACTGATCGTTCACCTGTTCCAAACGCGAAGTCTTTAACCTATCAAGCCACTTTTGCAGAAAGACTCGATTCATTTTTTGCTCATCTGGATTTTGAGTATCCACTGGATGAGGCATAAGTCCTAAAATCGTCGCTGTAGTCACACAGAACATCGACTTTTGAAAACTGATACAAATTTGAACTCGCAAATCATCTTCTCCCCGACGACTGCGCTGATAAACTTCGTGCAAATAATCTGGAAGATAATGACGCATATCTTGCATCAACAAAGTAGGAGGAATACCCGCACCGCCAATTGGTAAAGGATCGGCATACAAAGCACCATATTGAAATCGAGATTGATCTGCGGGAATTTGATAAGCTTGGGCGTTATATGAAACTGTGCCATGAAAAGCTGTTCCCCGGAAGAAAACTGCTTCTACATAAGGGATTGCTGTATCTGCAAGAAATGTCAAACCAGCAGATTTAGGAATGATATCGTAAACTTTATCCCGAATTTTAACGGCGTAGGTAATAGGCTTATTGGCATCTGCTACCAAACCTGCTTTGACGTGTTCTACAACATCAGGAATACATTTGATTTCACCTTGATCATAACGGTCTGATAAAGTGAGGAAAATATCAGCCATCACACGCCAAAATTGACCTAAACCCGTGGAGTAAGAACTGAGACGCAATTGTTCTGTTAAGAAATCAGGGAAAAGTTGGTTAACTCCCTTGATGATAGGATTATTTTTAAATTTTGCTGCAATAACAGCTTGTGCTCTTTCTTCAAATTCTTTTGAATCTAAGTATTGATCCAATCCACCGCCACCATGCCATATCATGCCTTTCATGCAATATTCGGCATATTCAAAATTTATTCTGTCATGCCACCAATGCCGAAATAGTTTCTTAAAAGAAAAGTCTCCATTAAAGTATTTCCAAAATTGGAAAAATACTAAAAATTGATGTTCAGCAACATAAATGAGATTTTTAGAGTAAGCATCTAAAACGATGCCGTAACTTTTCAGAATACCGACGACTTCTATCAGATTTTCTTCGGTATCAGGAAGTAATGCCCCTCCTGACTCTAATCGCTCGATATATTCAAATAATGGATAGTCAACAGGTTTATCTTTTATGTTTACCATTGCTATATCTCCTACTTAAAATACATATTAAAAGTTAGGTTTGTAGTATGTATTTGGGCACATCTTACAAACCTAAGAACAGTCTTTTAAGTTTTGGTTTTTTCCTTAACAAACGATACTGTTGCCACTGGAGTTGGTATATTAACCATCGTCGTCATTGTCGGTTCAGTCCAACGCACAAGCCAATTGGGTTGGATTCCAAAAATTACAATCAGCACAGCTAAAACGACAGCAGGAATACGCTCGCCCCAAGAGACACGTGGCAAATTGACGACTTGTGCAGACAAACGCCCGAAAAAGCCACGGTTCATGAGAATTAAGAAGTAAACAGCAGTTAGGCCAGTACCTATCATAGCTAACAGAGTTTGGACTGGGAAAACTGCGAAACTGCCCCGAAAAATGATAAATTCGGAAATAAATCCCACCATTCCCGGTATACCCGCGCTAGCCATCACTCCCAAAACCATCAAGCTTCCAATCACAGGCATACCCCGTTCTGGGTTGAGAAGTCCCTGAAGAACTCCTAAATCACGGGTACCTGTTTTTTTATACACAATCCCTACCAATAAAAACAGCAGGGCTGAAATCAAGCCGTGACTAATCATTTGCATGATGCATCCCAAGACACTCAAAGGTGTTGCAGCTGCGGCGGCTAAAAGCACAAAGCCCATGTGTCCAATGGAACTGTATGCTACCATTTTTTTCATGTCGTTTTGGGCGATCGCACACGATGCACCATACAGCACGCTGATAACTGCCCACGTTGCTAAAACGGGAGCGACATAACTCCAACCATTCGGCAACAAGTTCATCCCAAACCGGAGTAAGCCGTAAGTTCCCAACTTCAACAGTACCCCAGCCAATAGTACAGAAATTGGTGTGGAAGCCTCAACGTGAGCATCTGGTAACCAAGTATGCAGAGGAACTAAGGGAATTTTGATGCCAAAACCAATTAATATTCCCAGCAAGAGTAAGACTTGTGTCTCTACAGACAAAACGCTCGTATTCAAGGCATCCAAAGCAAAGCTAGAAGATCCACTCAGCCAAACCATGCCCAGAAAACTTGCTAAAATCATTATCCCGGAAACAGCGGTGTAAATCAAAAATTTAGTCGCTGCATAGCCGCGCCGTTCACCACCCCAAATCGCAATCAGAAAATACAGGGGAATCAGTTCAATTTCGTAAAACAAGAAAAATAGCAGTAGATCCTGTGCCATAAAGGCTCCAGTCACGCCAGCGTTTAACAGCAGGAGCAAACTGTAATAAAATCGAGGACGCGCAATATTTTCGTCAGTGCTGTCAATGGCGATCCAAGTCAACAAGCCATTTAATAGCAGCAACGGTAATGACAGACCATCTATTCCAAGAGAATAATTTAATCCTAACGCATCTATCCAAGGTAGGAATTCGGTGAACTGTTTATTCATTTCTCCAGGATTAAACTGGCTTGAAATGACTATAGTCCACAAGAAAGCGATACTCGCAACAACCAAAGCGACTCTACGAGAAAGTTTTGCTGTCATGCCAAAAGGCAAGAAACCGAGTAAAGCCGCACCTAGCAACGATACCAAAAGCAAAATACTGAGCATAGGCAACAAGTAGGTAAGGTGAACACAGAACAAGGGATTAGAATGGCAAGATATTCAGTAAGCCTAATGACCAGCTGACGAGAAAACCTAGGAGACTAACGCCTACAAGAATGGTCAACAGGTATCCTTGAGAACGACCAGAAATGCTGTACTTTAAGGTTTGTCCACCAAAAATTGTTGCAAACCCAATTAAGTTAATGAAACCATCTACCAGATAGCGATCGCTCCATGCTGAAATTTTAGAAAGCACCGCGACTATACTAACGACTGTCACATGATAAAGTCGGTCAATGTAAAAGTCATAACCTAACAAGTCTTGCAAAAATCTCCAAGTAAGAACTCTAGATCTCGACCAAGCTTTGTGCAGATAGATGTTAGACCCTACCCCTATCCCCAGCGCTCCAGAGGATACTAACAATGTCACGACAATCCAATTTATACTTTCCCAATCAGGTAAGAGATACCATTGTTGTAGCATCAGGGGTAATAACAAAGTCATTACCGTCAGCGTTACCATTGGCAATGCCATCTGCCAACCTACTTCTGGAGTGCGACGGGTCTTTGGTTGTGGTTGACCCCAAAATATTAAGCGAAATAGGCGTGTCAAATTTAATGCCGTCAAACTATTGACCACCACTAACACACCAACAACCCAAGGGCTAACCAAAGCCAAGCCATCAGCCCATCCTAACATTGCCCAAAAGCTTCCTAGTGGTAGCAGTGTCACCATTCCAGCAGAACCGACAACAAAAGCTGTGGTGGTTGCTGGCATCCTTGACCACAGACCCCCCATTTCGGTTAAATCTTGAGTATTGGTCGTAAATATAACTGCTCCAGAACTCATAAATAAGAGTGCTTTGGCAATGGCATGAGTTAGTAGCAGCATCAAAGCAACTCCTCCTTGCTGCATCCCAACTGCCAAAAACGCTAACCCCATGTATGCACTTGTGGAGTGAGACATTGCTCGTTTGATGTCAATTTGAGCCAGCGCCACTAACGATGCACCAATTGCGGTGACTGTACCCATGATGATTAAAGCATTTAATGCGACTGGCGACAGCGCTAAAATTGGTTGTAGTTTAAACAACACATACGCCCCACCAGCCACCACCAAGGAGTTTCGCATCACTGAAGCTGGGTTGGGACCTTCCATCGCCTCATCTAACCACAAATGTAGCGGAAATTGAGCGCATTTACCTGCAGGTCCTGCAATCAGCCCTAAACCTAATAAAGTTGATGTTGTTGAATTTAAATCTGCCGTCTGCGCCCATTCATACAAGTCAGAAAAGTTTAAGCTACCTGCTATGGTAGAGAGCGTCACAACTGACATCAGCAGCAACAAGTCTCCCACTCGCTTGGTCCAAAATGCATCTCGTGCTGCTGTGACGACTAACGGTTGAGCATACCAGAAACCCACCAGCAAGTAAGTCGAAAGAGTTAACATTTCAAGAAGGGCATAGCTGAGAAATAAAGAGTCACTGATAGCTAAGCCACACAGCGCTGCTTCAAAAAATCCCATCAGCCCAAAGAAACGCGCGATCGCCCAGTCTTTTTCCATGTAACCAAGGGCGTAAGTTAAAGCCAGTAAACTTAACCCTGTAATTAAAACTGTTGTCCCTACAGTAATTGGCGAAACTTCTAAAGCGAAGGATATGTCAAAATCCCCTGCTTTGAACCAGTTAATCAAAAAAGTTTGTGATTCTGTATTCCAAATATCAACGAATACGAATAAGCTGTGGAGGAAAGCGAAAAAAGTCATTAACCAGTTGATATAAGCGGCTGGTCTTGGTCCTGTGCGCCGAATTAATCCTATTGCCCACGGTAAAGTCAACAGGGCACCTATTAACCCATAAAAAGGTATACACCAACTTGTTGAAAACAGAATCTGATTCATTCAAATATTCCTTTATAACTGCGAGCAAGAATTACTTTTTCACTTTAGGAAATGATTTCTCCTACTCTCTACTTTTAAACATTGTTTTTTTACAGTTAATTATTTCATTGTTTGTATCTAAAACACAAACAAAAATCTAATAAGATTCATAATATTTTTTTTATTATCCTTACTTGTTTTTATTTTTACAGCAAAAATAGATGATTTTGATCATCTATTTGAGCAGGTAGATAATAAAAAATTATATACTTTATTCTGATTGTCTGTACAAAGAGTAACAGCCAAGGAAGAACTGTCCTAACACTCCTTAAGTTTTGCGTCATTCCTCTTGAGGCAGAATTTGCACCTTTATTAACCTGTTTGCTACAGATAGTATAAAAAAATTATAAAACAGAAGTGTCTGCTCTAGGAATCTGTGAAGTTCGGTTGAGCAGAATTGCCGTTATCCAGTAATATTAATTTTTATTAATTGATTTTATTATAAACTATTATGGTAATTTATATTGTCAGGGACGCCAAGCTTTTCTATGCTTAATTTGGGAAAGGTTTTAGATCTCAAGATGAGCATCCCCGTAGAAAATTTTCCACCTGAGAGTACATATTGCAGTAAATTTGTGGGAGTTATGCGATGCCAATTGCGGTTGGAATGATTGAAACAAAAGGGTTTCCGGCAGTCGTTGAAGCTGCTGATGCGATGGTGAAAGCCGCTCGCGTTACTCTAGTAGGGTATGAAAAAATCGGTAGCGCTCGGGTGACTGTGATTGTCCGAGGAGACGTTTCTGAAGTGCAAGCTTCTGTTGCGGCTGGAGTGGAAGCAGCTAGAAGAGTGAATGGCGGTGAGGTACTGTCCACTCACATTATTGCTCGTCCTCACGAAAACCTGGAATATGTCCTGCCAATTCGTTACACCGAAGCCGTGGAGCAGTTCCGTACTTAGCAATTTTGGATTTTCGTCAGCAGTGCAACGGTCGGACTAAGCGGCAAAAAGCAACTGCATGGAATCAAGCTTTCAGCCAACAGCCCAAGTGCTGACGGCTTGAAAAATCTGAAATTATTGTTGAGGTTGTCGTATTGGGCTTTGGTTGTATTCAAATCTTAAAAACAAAGGATTTAAACTTATGTCAATTGCAGTAGGAATGGTGGAAACTTTGGGGTTTCCTGCGGTAGTAGAAGCAGCAGATGCAATGGTGAAAGCTGCCCGCGTGACTTTAGTAGGCTACGAAAAAATTGGTAGCGGTCGCGTAACCGTGATTGTACGGGGAGATGTTTCGGAAGTACAAGCTTCAGTTGCTGCTGGGGTTGAATCAGTCAAGCGAGTCAATGGTGGACAAGTGCTGTCTACCCACATCATTGCTCGTCCTCACGAAAACCTGGAATATGTGTTGCCAATTCGTTATACAGAAGATGTAGAACAGTTCCGGGAGAATGTGAACGCAATTCGTCCTTTCGGCAGAAGACCATAATCTGTCATGCAAATTGCGAAAGTTCGCGGCACAGTAGTGAGCACTCAAAAAGACCCAAGTCTAAGAGGTGTCAAGCTACTGCTGTTGCAATTAGTAGATGAAGAAGGACAAGTTTTGCCTGAATACGAGGTAGCTGCTGATAGTGTGGGTGCGGGAGTAGATGAGTGGGTACTTATTAGTCGCGGTAGTGCCGCCCGTCAAGTTCTGGGCAACGAACAACGTCCAGTAGACGCAGCAGTGGTGGCAATAATTGATACAGTCCATGTTAAAGACCGCGTGATTTACAGCAAAAAAGACCAGTATTAGATAATCATGATAGTTATGAGTCATTAGTGAGCCAGGGCTATGCACCAACGTTTCCCCCGCTTTGGGGACTGGTAAGGGCAGCGCACGCTGCTTTAAGGGTTTCCAACGCTAGATACAAGTGAGGAAAAATGCCACCTGCGACAGATTGCGGGAAGCCCTCCGGAGATGACCTATGCACTGCCTTGCCCGGTGCGCTAACCGTCACGCTGCGATAGCCCTCCGGGGAGAACCTGAGCCCTATGGCTAACGCCACGGCTGCGCCTAACGGGCACGGCTCCGTGCCGAACGGTTCCGCTAGTCCCTAAGGGGGCCGGAGCTAACGCGCTCCGCCAGTCGCCTGACGCCACATTCTTCAACGGGGGAAACCCCCGCACAGAAGTGGCTCCGGAGGGAGACCCGCAAAGCAGCGCTGGACTCACCGTAAGGCGTGGCGGAACGCCATAGAGCGGGGGTGTCTCTTTCAGAGGAACTTCGATCTTCGCAATCGACGCTCCCCTCCTATGGCACTTCGTACCACACTACGCGCTTGCTGTACTGGCTCCTCCTGCGGGCGCAACTGGCTCTCCCGTTGGACTTTCCCGTTGGGTCATTAGCTGTAAACAAATGAGTTTTTACAAAGGAGAACAGAGGAGGAATCTAACGATGGTAGTCCGCAGCACGGCGGCACCCCCAACCCCGTGGTCAAAAAGTTTAGCTGAGCCAAACATCCATGAAACAGCGTTTGTGCATCCCTTTTCCAACATTATTGGGGATGTATTTGTAGGCGCAAATGTAATGGTTGCTCCGGGAACTTCCATTAGAGCTGATGAAGGTACACCCTTTCACATAGGTGAAAACACTAACATTCAAGATGGTGTCGTGGTTCATGGGTTGGACCAAGGTCGAGTCATTGGTGATGACCAAAATGAGTACTCGGTATGGATTGGCACTAGTGCATCAATTACTCACATGGCGCTCATTCATGGACCAGCTTATGTTGGGGATAATTGCTTCATTGGCTTTCGCTCCACAGTGTTCAACGCCAGAGTAGGAGCAGGTTGCATCGTGATGATGCATGCTCTGATTCAAGATGTGGAAATTCCACCAGGTAAATACGTACCTTCAGGAGCAATAATAACGACCCAGCAGCAAGCTGATCGCTTACCAGATGTGCAAGCAAACGATAAACAATTTGCTCATCATGTCGTTGGGATTAATCAGGCATTACGCTCTGGTTACATCTGTGCTGAGGATAGTATGTGTATAAATACTGTTCGGAAGGAATTGACTAAATCTTATACAAGCAATAATGGGTTTGAAAGGAGTAATGACGTGGCAAGAAGTAGCTTGGGTGTTGAAACAGTCGATCAAGTACGTTATCTGTTAAATCAAGGGTATAAAATTGGTACAGAGCACGTAGATCAGCGGCGGTTCCGTACTGGCTCTTGGCAAAGTTGTACACCAATAGAAGCAAGGTCAGTTGGTGAGGCGATCGCAGCTTTGGAAGATTGTCTGACCAGTCACAGCGGCGAGTATGTTCGTCTTTTTGGCATTGACCCCAAGGGTAAACGGCGCGTGTTAGAAACCATTATCCAACGCCCAGATGGAGTCGTAAATAATCCGTCTACTAACTTCAAAGGTCATACCAATCAAACAAACAGAAGCTATAACGATAATACTTACAGCAATAGCTACAGCAACGGCAGTGGTAGTGGTAAACTCAGTGGCGAAACTGTAGACCAAGTACAACAACTCCTTGGCTCTGGTTATAAAATTGGTACAGAACACGTAGATGAGCGTCGCTTCCGTACAGGTTCATGGCAAAGCTGCCAGTCCATTGACGTCACTTCCACAAGAGAAGCTGTTAGCGCATTGGAACAATGTATGGAAAATCATCCAGGTGAGTACGTACGCTTGATTGGTATTGACCCCAAGGCAAAACGGCGCGTATTAGAAAGCATTATCCAACGTCCTAACGGTCCAGTTGGCTCATCCGACAGTTATAAGTCTACAGGCAGTGCTTCAGCGGGGGTGCCGGTAAATTATTCTGCCAGAGCAACAGGAACAGCAACCAGTAACCGCCTCAGTTCCGATGTAGTAGAACAGCTACAGCAACTCATCAATGGTGGGTATAACATTAGTGTAGAACACGTAGACCAGCGACGTTTTCGCATAAATTCGTGGTCAAGCGCTGGGCAAATTCAGACTCGTTCTGCACAACAAGCCGCCGCAGCATTAGAAAACTATTTAGATCAATACCAAGGGGAGTACGTGCGACTTATTGGTATTGAGCCAAAAGCTAAACGCCGCATAGTGGAAACAATTATTCAACGCCCATAAGACAAAGGGACAAACAAACAAAAAGAGCTGGGGACAAGGGAGAACAGGAGCGAAGATATTTGAAAAACTTCCCCCACTCACTTACTCCCTCACTCCACGGCAGGTGCACTCAACGCGGGGAACCCCCAAGGGCGCACTGCCTTGTCACTCCCTTACTCTCTGGTTCCCTCACTCCCTCCTATTCAAAGGCTTCCGAGGTTACATATCATGTCTGTGCCGCCACTGCGCCCAAGTTATGACTTTGATTCTTACATAAGTGGCGAGGTGATAATTCATCCAAGTGCAGTACTTGCACCAGGTGTGATACTCCAAGCAGCTCCAAACAGCAAAATAATTATTGGTTCGGGTGTTTGTATTGGTATGGGGTCAATTCTCCAAGTCCATGAAGGAACCCTAGAGGTAGAAGCAGGAGCAAACCTGGGAGCCGGTTTTTTGATGGTTGGTAAAGGTAAAATAGGGGCAAATGCTTGTATTGGGGCAGCAACAACAATTTTTAATTGTTCTGTTGATCCGGGACAAGTTCTACCCGCAGGTTCTGTTCTGGGAGATACAAGTCGCCGTATTTCTGAATCTCCTACACAAACGGAACAAACAACTCAGGAATCATCCATAACTAACCCTACTTCCAGTACTACAGAGTCAGAAAATGGGACAGGTAGACAAAAAGGACAGGCAGGCAAGGAGGAATCATCTGCCATATCTCCCTCCTCATCTTCCTTATCCCCACCAGCTTCCACTCAAGACTCTCAAATCGGTAGTTACATTTATGGGCAACAAAGCATACAAAAGTTGCTAGTTACGTTGTTTCCCCATAAGCAATCCTTAAACAAACCTATATCTGACGGTGAAGCTGAATAAGTGTTAATTGTTAAGTTGTCAGCAATCAAAGAGCAACTAACAATTGAGTACCCTGGAGAATTGAAATGGAGGCATACAGTCAAAGGTCTATAAGCAATATCCAGGCATCGCGCCGTCGAGACACACTCAGTGAAAGTGCGTTGGGATTAGTGTCTACCCGCAGTTTTCCAGCAATGGTTGGCACAGCGGATATGATGCTCAAAACCGCTGGAGTTCACCTGATTGGATATGAGAAAATTGGCAGTGGTCACTGTACTGCGATCGTCAGGGGTGGGATAGCTGATGTACGTCTGGCGGTAGAGTCTGGTGTGCAAACTGCTGAACAGTTTGGTCAGTTGGTTTCTAGCTTGGTAATTGCCCGTCCTTATCCCAACCTAGAAGTGATACTGCCTATCAACAGCCGCCTGAGTGCACTTTCTCAAGACAGCTACAACCGCCTGAGCAACCAAGCTATTGGTTTAGTAGAAACGAGGGGATTTCCAGCGTTGGTGGGAGCAGCTGATGCCATGTTGAAAGCTGCCGATGTCCAATTGGCAGCTTACGAAAAAATTGGTGCGGGTTTGTGTACAGCCATTATTCGTGGATCCGTGGCAAATGTCGCGGTGGCAGTAGAAGCTGGTATGTACGAAGCAGAACGCATTGGAGAGTTGAACGCAGTCATGGTCATTCCAAGACCATTGGAGGAATTAGAGCAAACCTTGCCAGTTGCAAGTTGCTGGATAGAAGAACGTCAACCGTTAAAGTTACCTATCAACATCAAGGAGCAAGTCGCAGAAACAGAGTTAGTAGAATTGCCAGATTTAACCAGGTTACCTCTAAAAATGACCGAAGAATGACTGCCAGTGAAAAAGTTAAGAGTTAAGAGCTAAGAGTAGCCAGTTGTGTAGACATTTCCCTGATTAAGCAAATTGGCTTTGAATAATGAGTCCTTTGTCTTTTGGGTTTACAAATGACCCTCCGGGTCTGTCCGTTCGCCCTGGGGGCACGCCCTATGGCTATCGGGGAGAACTTATGCCCTGCGGGCACACTGCGAAGAGCGGTTCCGCTAGCCCCTAAGGGGGCCGGAGCTAACGCGCTCCGCCAGTCGCCTAGGTCGGGAGACCCTCTCCGAAGTTGCCACAACGCGGGGAACCCGCGCAAGGTACTTCTCTGTGCAGCGCTGGTCTCACCAGTCACCCTCTTTCGGGTTACCCACCAAAGCAGTGCTGGACTTACCCCACGGGCTCACAAATGACGAATCACTCATCACTCATAACTCGTAACTTGAGCTACTTAGCATCAAGGTCTGTAACCTTGGCTGGAAGGTGTCTTACGCTGTTGAGTGCTTCTTTGAAGCATAACTTTTCCTGATGATAAAGAAAATATCATTATGATAATAGTTTTAATAGATATTTATCTATGTTTAGAGCATCAGCCTTATATTTCCGAAGCAACTATCTCCAGCAAGAGCCGTTAGATAAAGTCAGAGCGTCAACACTTGTAACTTTTAGATGAGCAAAGCTATATCAATTTCAAGTGTTCAGTGATACTAGATTTATATCTATAAAATCACTATTAAAGGAGAATAGCCCTTGAACCAAGCGACGCTGCACCAGTTGAAGGTGTTCGAGGCTGCGGCGCGTCACAGTAGCTTTACTCGTGCCGCTGAAGAACTCTTTCTCACTCAACCCACTGTTTCCATGCAAATTAAGCAACTCACAAAATCAGTTGGGTTGCCGTTGTTTGAGCAGGTAGGAAAGCGCCTTTATCTTACAGAAGCGGGACGGGAACTGTTTGCCACTTGTCGGCAGATTTTCGACACAATTGCCCAACTTGAAATGAAAGTGGCAGATTTAAAAGGGTTAAAGCAAGGACAGTTACGCTTGGCAGTCATTACAACAGCTAAGTACTTCATACCACGTTTATTGGGTCCATTTTGCCAACTTTACCCAGGAATTGATATCGCCCTGCAAGTGACAAATCATCAAGGCATTCTGGAACGTATGAGCAGTAATATGGATGATTTGTATATCATGAGCCAAGTTCCAGAACATTTAGATGTCAATTGCCAGCCATTTTTAGAAAACCCTTTGGTCGTTATAGCACCAGCTAATCATCCTCTGGCAATGGAAAAAAATATTTCGATTGAACGTCTTGCGGATGAACCTTTTATTATGCGCGAACCAGGTTCAGGAACAAGGCGATCAGTGCAACAATTATTCGATGATCAGAAAGTGATGGTGAAGGTTAAGCTGGAACTGGGCAGCAACGAAGCGATTAAGCAAGCAATTGCTGGTGGCTTGGGAATCTCGGTTTTGTCTCGACATACTTTAGTGACAGAAAGTAAAGATTTAGCCATTCTGGATGTAGAATACTTTCCCATCCAACGGAATTGGTACATGGTTTACTTAGCTGGTAAGCAACTCTCTATCGTTGCTCGTACCTATTTTGAGTATCTATTAGATGCTGCAAAGCAATTTGCAGATCAAACGCTAAATTCTAGTCTTTTTCACGCAGACAAAAATAGTTAGAGAGGTATAAATTTCTTTTTAATGACTTAGCTAAAAACATTTTCTAAGCACTAAAACATCTGCCTTTGGATTGAGATCATCAACTATAACCGTTGCCAGGTAGATTAAGACATGAACTAATGAGAAAATACGTACATCACGGGATTTTCAACCCTGTTAAGCGTTAAGCGTTCCTTGCTATATTTACCAATTCCCCATTTCAGCAAACATCGAGGATATATCTGGCTTAAGACTGCGCTTAGTTAAGGGACAGTTCACCAATACCATTAAATAAGCAGCAAAAGCATTCACAATCAGAGAAAACTGACAGTGACTAACTAAGGAAGCATCGGCTGTGCGAAAAACAGTAGAAACCAAGATTGTATCTGTGATAGTGTATACTGAACAAGCCCTGGTGACACGACGAAGTGCGATCAAGGAAGCGTCAAGCCTCCAGCTTATCGCACTAACCGGACAAGAACGAGAATTAGAAATTGTCCAACTGCCAGTTACGGTAGAAACTGAGTCAGTCAGGGTTAGTGGTAGAGGTGAAGTTGCAGTACAACTACTGGGAGTCAGCACAGAGCGAGTCTTCTCTTGCGAACCCTTCGCCGAACGGTTGAGCCATTTGACAAGGCAAATCCAGCAATTAGAAGCAGAATGGAACCTTCTGCAAGCACAAATCGATGCTTTAGCTTTGCAGTCAAAGTTTATTGAAGGTTTACGTGAGAAAACAGAGGAACCTTTTGCACAAAGTCTGTCGCGGAAAAATCTTAGCTTGAGCGAAACTTTGGATTTTCTCAACTTTCTAGGAAGCCAGTACAGCGAGTATGCTATTGCGACAACGGAGTGCAAAGTCCAACAGCAAGAATTAGACAAGCAGCTACAGGTTCTGCGTCAACAGTGGCAACAACTACAAACACCATCACCCAAGCAAAGTTTTACCTTGAGTGTGGCGATTGAGCCTGCGGGTGCTGGAGAGTTTGAGCTAGAAGTCTGTTATGTAGTCAATTACGCTAGTTGGACTCCGCTGTATGACTTGCGAGTCAATACAAGCAGCAATTCCATCAATCTTACCTATCTCGCTGAAGTCACCCAAAGTACCGGTGAAGATTGGACGAACGTATCTCTGACTTTGTCTACCGCAAAACCTGGGTTGGGAACTTTACCACCATTACTGGAACCTTGGTACATTGACGTACTGCGTCCCCCAGAGTTTTTGCGTATGCAAAGACTAGCAGCTATGCCTACTCCTCCTAGTGGAGATAATCCAACATCAGAAACCGAACAATTACAGGAAAATTTGGTCACTGCAGAAACTGTTGTTGCAGAAGTTTCTAGACAAGGAAATACAGTCACTTTTGAGGTGAACAGCAGTGGAAAGATTCCCAGTGACGGCACACCTCATAAAACGACAATTTTTAACGACGATTTCCCTTGTAGTTTTGAGTATGTAGCAATACCACGCTTGCTTAGCTTTGCTTATCTACAAGCAAATGTGAAAAATACTGTTAATTGTGTCACTCTATTACCAGGAAAAGCGAATATTTTTCGAGATAATACTTTTGTTGGAACAACTCAATTAGAAAATGTTGCGCCAGGGCAAGAGTTTAAGCTCAACTTAGGAATTGATGAAGGTTTAAAAATTGAACGTGATTTAGTAGAACGTCAGGTAGAGAAAAAATTGATTGGCAACAATCGCAGGATTACTTATGGTTATCGGATAGTTATAACTAACTTACAAAATCAAGAAGCAAATTTAAAAGTCATTGAACAATTACCAATCAGCCGCAACGAACAAATTAAAGTCCGTCTCAACCGTAGTAATCCACAAATTCAACTTGGCGAGATGGGAATATTGGAATGGTCTTTAGCTCTTTCACCGCAGGCACAATGTGAGGTATATTATCAGTTTGTTGTTGAACATCCACCTGAGTTAACAGTCGTTGGTTTGGATGTTTAGCAAACTTGTGTATGATCAATTACCCCTGACACAAACCCTTACCTTACCCTTAATTGAATCTTAATTTATATCCGTCTCAATATCACCCTCCAATCCCAATTCTTGCAGTGCCACTTTAGTTTCTTCAATCTTCTGAGTAGAAATATTCCCCTCAACGGAAACGGATACTTTTATAGTCAATTTCAAATCTTTATTGGTAGTAAATTTAGAAAGAACCTTTGTGTAGAAGTTCATCCACTTCTGAGGTGTAATTGCGCCACTCCACTTCAGCACTTGCGCTTCAGCAGGTGGGGGAGTTATTTCTGTTGGTTGAGTAGCAGTGTTTGTGACATAGGGAGTGGTAACATCTCTGACAACATGAGTTGTAGAAGTCGTCACGCTGACTGTGGTAGCAGGGGTGCTAGTGTTTGTTTCCCCCGTTTGAGTCTGGGATGATGGGATTGGTGTGTCAGCATCTTGAGCCAATTCGGCTTTTTTGTAAGCTTCCGCAGTCTCTTGGGTGATGATGAATACATCGTCAGAGATTTCTATATCGGCGGAACTGATGGTACACTGATATTGGAACGGTTCGTAGTGTGTAGTGCTAGTTTTACCAACATAGGCGAGGATACCATCTCTTACACCACGGGCGATCGCCTCCTTTACCCCATCCCCATTCAACAAGCGAGGAAACAGCGGTGAAGCGAAAAAGGCATCGCGGACAGCCTTAGTACTCCATTCTGTAAATGCAGGCGACCAGTTGCGTACAATAAAGCGAGGGCTGATACTATCTTCAACATCCCCATCCTGACGCAAACGGTTGACAATCAACTCAACCATAGTACGTGCCATGCTGGATGTGACCATGCCCAAGTCTATAGTGCGGATTTTGTTATCTTTACCTAGCAGTGCAATATTTTTGTAAGAACGCCAAACACATTCTTTTAAGTCACGTTCCGCTTTTTTCAGGTTCTCATCCAACTGGCGCTTCTGGGAGTCGTCGAGTCGTTCGCGTTCTTCGTCGCGGATGTCTTCCCATGCAAGCAGCTTACGTGCTTCCTCTCGTAGCTGGGCATCAGAGTCAGCAACTGCCCAAATTATGGCACTCTTAAAAGTACGGTCTGATGTGCCATACTCCCGCGTCATCGTTTCCACAAATTTTACAGTTTCACTGTCTTGCATGGAATGCTCAGGCGCTAGTATAGCTATTGTTAGCACTGCTCGATTGGGAACAGCACTGGAATTTTCGGGAAAATAAACGAGTTGAATTCCAAGACTTGCGACAAAAACTTTCTGAATTTCGGCTTTGACTCGTTCGGTCATTCTGGCTGCTTGGACGTTAGCACGGCGATCTGCCAGAATTTTATTTAGATTGGGCGACAAGCTAAAGCGGTATTTGTTTTTTTCAATCGAGAGATAATAGCAGTCAGTTGAAAGTGTTTCCAAAACGGTTTCCACATTCCCAATATCCAAAGACGGTTCCGCTACTGCTAGCCGAATTTCAGGAACAGTGGCTTCCGTGCGCGTACAGCCACCGTTAGATTCAAAAAATATCGTTGTTGTGACTTTGCGGTGCAGCCTGGGTTTTTTTATTACGTCCACAGCTTCAGCATCCAGACGCACTGCATGGGAATCTCTTTTGCCGCAGATATCTGTTGTCACCGCACCTTCTAAACGGGTTTCGCCTAATTGTTCAAACACCGCTGCTCGAAATTGGGGGTCATCCAGTGGTGCTGTGCCTAAACTAATTAAAGCATCACGGTGTGCGCGAATGGTACCCTGCTGATAAGCATTTGATACCCAAAGTGCCAGAAGTCGCAGCACTCCCCTAGTGCGTTGGAAGCGTGGTAAGGCTTGCCATTTGCGCTCAAAGACAGATAGTACTGTTGGGTGAAAAGGATATGTGGTGTAAAAAGCTTCACGAGCATTGTCTAGGGGAAACCAACTCGGAAGTTGCTGTCGGTGTTCAACTACCCACTCAGCGTATTCATTGCAGGTGTTAATTGCATCTTTGGGTAAGAGAATTCTGCCATCGGCGGTGACAGCACCAGGTTCCCATTCAAACAAACGGCGACGAATAATTTCGGATGTTTCTGACTCGGCGGACATAATTATCGCTTTGCCCACGCGATCGAGCATTTTCTTGAAACGTTGCTCATCCGCTTCATCCTCCGTGGTGTATTCCATCTCTGAGGCAGGAATCGAAACCACTAAAACAACATTATCTAAACTTCTCGCTGTTTCAGATAGTGCTTGAATAAAGTTGTATAGGTAGTTATTAAAACCCTTACGGCGATAAGTACTAGCATAATTAATAATTTCATCCATTAATATCAGGCAGGGTTTATCCTTGGGGAGAAATTTTCGGATGACATCGCCTTTGGGTTCAATAAATTGAGCTTCATGTTCAGCAAGCACAGCTAAAGCTTCTGCACCGCCTAGCTGGTAAGCGATTTCTCCCCACGGTGTTTTGCGTAGAGGTGTACCGTCGTCACCACCGCGTCCTTTAATAGAATCAAATTCTGTACCGACAAACACAGCGATCGCAGCTTCTGGTATTGATGAAATTCCCGCTTTTTGCAGTATTTTCTGGACTCCTGTCCAATTGTTAGCCGCTGCACCGTGTTTGGCTAAGTGATAAAGCAAAGTCAGGGCGTGAGTTTTACCGCCGCCGAACTGGGTAGCGAGATTGAACACTGGCGAAGTTTCCGTTTTCTCGCCTGAAAGACGGCGCACCACTTGGGCTGCAAGGTCGGTTAAATATTTAGTGAGATAAGTACGGTCAAAAAAACGTTCTGGCTCTTTATAATCAGAAGGGGCGGTTTCGTCTCGTACCTTGTCGAGGTGGACAGCAAACTCAGAAGCATCAAGGGGTTTCCCTTCCCGCAAGTCTTCACGAGGTATTAAACCGTCGATTTTATACCAAGGTTTGATTGCTGCCATCGTTTATTCCCCTACTAATGCTAGTGCTTGATTCATCACTCGGTCAGAAAGATACATTCCACATAGACGCAATTGTTCTAAAATTGGACGCGCTTTAACTCTTGTTGCAAGTCATCAAAGTCTACAGAAAACACATCTACTTGTTCCCGCGCAAGTGCACAAAGAAAATCGCGGCGGTTTAAACCTGCAATTTGGGCAGCTTTTTCCTGAGAGACTTCAGCCTTTTGATACCAGTATATAGCGGCAGCAAGGCGCATATCACGCACAAAATCATCTGGGGGAAGACGACGGGCTGAGAATACTTCTTCGGGTAAATCTAGACTCACTCTGGTCATAGAGTTATGCTCCACTTAATTAAAATCCCAATCCCTTCTTTCTTGCTAACACACCATCAACCCAGCGTTTCTCGTCTGTGCCGTTGGGGTACAATGCTGAAAGTGCTTGAGCTAATCGCCAAAAGCGTTGGTCAGTACCAGCACCTTCTTCTACTAAGAAACGTTTGAGGGCTTCGCTGCGCCCGGCTGCAAATAAAATCATGCTTTGGTGAATGCGGTCTAATATAGTGTTTCCTAGTGGGGGTACAGTTTTTTCACCCCAAGAATTGTTCTCGTCTTCTATGCTACCAGCAATATCAAATAAGCTTAGTTGCTTGACATCTTTCTTTTTACGTTTGGTAGGTGCTTTGGCTTCGTCTTTCCCAAAAAGGTAGTGTGTGCGCTCTGATACAGGTAGAAGTCGCGCTTTGTTGCCTTTAACTTCTACTAGGCGGTTGAGATTTTCTAAATGTGCGCCGAGTCCTTGGGCGATTTTCCGGGCAGCATCAAATTCTAGAAAGTTTATCAGCTTGTCTATCAATAGCTAACCCTAAACAAGTTTGAACAGAGGAAACTAATTCTTGCTCATGCTCACTTGTTAAATGTTTTCCTACATCTTGTACTAGTTCTACTAATATTATTAACGCTAAAGATTGCCGAAAATTAAATAGACTACCCCATGTATTAAGTCCATAAATGGGCGCATTAAATACACCACTCATTACTGGTAAAATTTCATCCGGTACTAAATTTAATACTCCTTTATGTTCCTGTTTACGTTTTTCTAACTTATCAATTACTTTTCTTACTGCTTCTAAATCATCCTCACTTGGTAAGCGATAAAATCTTCCTTGAGTTTTGGGTTTAGTTATCACCACACAAAATAATCTTGCATCATTCGTCCCACCTTGACGGGCTTTTAATTGTGTTCTCACCGAAGCTACAGGAGTAGTATAAGCACAACAGGGACAAGTAGCCGAACCTCTTTTTACAGTTCCATCCAAGCTAGGATTTTTTATTTCAACTTCCGGGTTATCAGCAACTACCCATTTACTCTTCTGCTTTTCAATAATTTCAAAATCTACCCGCCTATCTTCCGGTTTAGGAATCATCCTTAAACCAATATTTCGATTACTCTTTTTACACAACCACAAAGACCGCATTAACGGCACTTCCGCTCCACAACCAGGACCTTCACAAGTAATAGTCCTCGCCCAAAGATAAGCAATAGGTGTCGCCCCATCTGGGTCTTTAGGATAAAACTCAGCTAATTCCTTCTCTGCTTCTTCCTTAATCCATTGTCCCCACTTTCGCACCTCATCAGCCAACTGCTGCCCATATTTGGGAATATATTCCAACACCACTTTATTCAACAAAACCGCCACAGGATTAATGTCAGAAGCAAACGCATCCGCACCCACTCGCAACGCCTCTAAAGGTATTGCCCCACCACCAGCAAATGGGTCAACCACTAACGGTTTTGTTCCGGGAATTCCGCCTAATGCTTCATGTGCCGTTTGTGTTAAAGTACGACTGGTTTCTAAATAATCTGCATCAGTAGAATTGTCCCAGTTGGCAAAGTCAGCTATAAAATCCAGCAGAGTCTTGCGAAGTTCTACTGGGTCGTGTAATAACTGAGGATTTTTATTAATAGCTGTTAAGCGATTGAAAGAATCAGCACTAGCTTTTTCTGGATGATTTTTTGCCCAATTTAACATCAGCTTTTTTGCCGTACTGACAAACGCCTCCGGACACAATGGGTCAGCAGGATCTGGCCATAATGCAGCACAAATGACTGCCCGACACGCCGCCAAAGGTCGTCGTGCCCACCAAATATGTAGCGTTGAAATATGCCCGTGGCGAATTGATTTTTCTCGCCGTGCGTGGGCGGATATTCGCTTGATGGGTAAGTCAACTTCAATGAGGCGTTTGGGGTATTGTGTCGTCGGCATTACATTAATAATTATGTGTTAATAATATTAAAACAATTAATCTTCTTCACTGCTGACAGTAAAGTCTACTTGCTCGTAAAGGTCGCTCAGTTGAATTTCAAAATCAATCGTTTGAAGTGATAAAGTTGCAGATTCCCCTTCAAGTTCAGTAAATAACCATTGACCTTCTGCAGTTTTTACATACTGCATAACATGATAGTGATATTGGTCGATTAAAATATATTCTTGAAATTCAGGGATAGACCGATAATAGAGAAACTTATCACCTTGGTCGTAATTCTTAGTCGATTTAGATAAAACTTCTGCAATCAGCAAAGGATTCATGACGGTAGTTGTATTTGTTCCCGTATAAACAGGTTGTCCTTGAATTATCATCACATCCGGATAGGTATGTTGACGATAACGCGGTATCCATAAACGTACATCACCAATATAAACTCGATAATTTTGCCCTTTCACTGCAAATTTTAAGGAAGCTGCTAAATTCAGTGCAATTTCATTATGATTTGTAGTTCCTCCAGTCAGTGAAACGATTTCTCCATCGCGGTATTCGCTTTTATATTCTGCTTTTTCCTCAAGTTCTAAATATTCTTCAGGTGTGTAGTAGCGTTTTTGTGTTTGTACTTGCATAAATATACAACCTATTGTGCTGTTAAAATTTTCTGGGCAGAAACGTGATAATGCTCAATCTTCACCAACGGCTCCCATCCTAATCGTACTGGGTCTTCTATAGGATGAACTTCTGGGGTAGAAGCGCAATTAAACACAACGTACAACCAATAATCCTGTTTTAATCTTTCGGCTGTTTTATACTCATTAGTCGTCAGCGCCACCTCACCGACTGTAGATCTTCCCTTAACTTCAATAAACCGCACGGCGATCGCTGTCTGTGGATCTTCGGGATGAGGTTGACGCGAAATCAAGTCAAAACCGCGATTTTCTTTCTCCACACTCACCACCTTCCATCCCCTAGCTTCTTCATATGCAATCACCGCCTCAACTGCAATGCGCTCAATCTCATCATTGCTAACCATCCGCGCAATTTCAGGCGTTGTGCGTTCTGGGTGCGGTAAAACCCAAGCACGTCCGTGATGGCGAATATCCGTGATGGTACAGCTACCCTCCTGCTGCAATTCCTCCCGACGCTGTTCTAGGCGTGCGTTTAATTCAAACAAACGGTCTTCTGACTGCTTGATGCGTCCATCTAACCCCGCTTCCTTAGAACCGGATTCTTTTTGCTCAATCAACTCAGCAAACTGACACTGCACTTTATCAATAATCGTGTTGAGGCTAATTTCCATGTGCTGAGAAATCGTCTCTACTTCCTTTTGGCGCTGAGTCCGAATCTCTGTTAAAAAGCGATTTAACTCCTGTTCAATCAAAGCTTGTTCTGCGCGATCGCGGCTGGGTAGCGCACTATCATCTGGTAACTCGGCACCGCTTACCCTGTACTCCGCACTCCCCGACGCAAGAACCAAATCTAAAAACAGCGTTGGCTGGCGCACCGTCATTGTACCGTCCAGTTCAGTTTGAATCACATACAAACGCTCGTGCAGCTTATTCCCGCGTCCATCAGAAATTCCCGCACTGAACACATCCAATCTCCCTGGCTGATGACGATACAAATCGTAAAATACAGCACCTCGCCGCAAGTCTTCCTGCACCCGCACCAAGACATCATCCCTCACGCACTCAAATAACGGATGTCCTGGCGTTACCTATTCCAGTGTTGCGTCATTTGTCAATATATTTTTATCAAACGTAATCTTTTTGTACTCATGTCCCAACTTGCCAAAACGGGATTCGAGGCGATCGCCTATCGCCCACAAAGTCCGTGGAACTCGCCCAATCCGGTAAACTTTTTGACCTTTCGCATTTTCCTTGGGATGAATTCCCGCAATAGGAGCCGCTTGAATAAAAAAGTCCTCAATAACTTCTGGCACCAAACGTCGTTCTTTTGCCTCCGCAGCCTTACCCACAATTGGTGCTAGATTTAATTCGCGCTTCGCCAAACCTTCCAACGCCGAATCGCTAATCCGCCGAAAGCGATCGGTGTCCACCTGCTCGACGATGCGGTTCTTAATCACATCTTCAGTCAAGTTGTGGGCGTACATATCGCGAATCATCCGCTCTAGTTGATTGGCAGGAAAGATATCACCCAAAACGTTAAAAACTTTACCCGTTCTCTCCGGGTCAAGGTCTACCTCAATGGCGCGGATGCGCTCAAATAACTTCCACAGTACCCGCCCTTCACGGGTATTTGTAGAAACAAAGTTAAAAATCAAACAATCCTTATCCTGTCCGTAACGATGGATGCGTCCCATCCGCTGTTCCAAACGCACGGGATTCCAGGGAATGTCATAGTTAATCAGAAACCAGCAAAATTGCAGATTTATACCTTCCCCCGCAGCTTCCGTGGCGACTAACACCTGACAATCTTCCCGAAACTCCCGCTCAGAATAAATGCGAGTATTGGGGGTGTCCCTGTCGCCAATTTTCATTCCCCCATGAATCTGTGTAACAGACAATTTCCAGTCTCGTAACTTACCCACCAAGTAATCCAGGGTATCTTTGTGCTCAGTGAAAATGAGCAGTCTCATATTCTTGTCTTGGAAGATTCCTTTTTGGGTAATAACTTCCTTAAGTCTCACCAACTTAGATTCAATTTCTCGCTCTTCTAAATTCTTAGCCTGGATGATTAATTTATTTAATTGCAGTATTTCTTGTTTGAGCGCTATGGGGTCAATTGAAGCGACAACTCCTTCTAAATCTCCCAGAATTTTTTGCTGTTCTTCTTCAGTCAGTTCATCAAAATCCTCTGGTATTTTCTTATTAATCTGCTCTTGGCGATAAGCCTTTGGATCTTCCAATATTCTTTGACGTTTGTCTCGCATTCGCTCCAAACTACGTCGCACTGCATAAACGCTGGAGGCGAAACGACGTTGCAACATTGCCATTGTAAAACCCAAAGCTCGACCACGCGCTGAATCATCAGTAGAGGCTTTGATGGACTGGTCATCAACATAAGTTGTTAAGTCGTCGTAAAAGTCAAACTCATCCGCATCAATCTGAAAATCAATTGTTTCGACTTTGCGGTTAGTGAACAGTTTCTTAACAATACCTGTTTCTGGTTCCGGGAAAGTAACCAGTGCTTCTTTAGTGCGACGCAGATAAAATGGGGCGCTGTTGCGCAGCATTGCTTCTTCTAAACTTTTGACATCCCCGTATACATCGCGGTCTAAAAGTTCGAGGAATAAACAGAAATTTTTCGGGTCACCTTTATGGGGCGTTGCTGTCATTAATAAGTAGTGGTCGGTGTGTTTTGAAAGTTCTTCACCCAGCTTGTAAGCCAAAGTTTTCCTATCTGAACTATGAGCGCTCATCTTGTGCGCTTCGTCCACAATAACTAAATCCCAGTTACTTCTTAATAAACTATCTTTAGCATCTTCAATACGGGAAACCCAAGACACTGAGGTGACAACCTGATGTTTTTCTTTCCAAGGGTTAGAACCATAATTAGCCCGCAGCACATCACCACGAACCACCTCAAACTCTTCGCGAAATTTCTCTTTAAGTTCCCGCTGCCATTGAAATGTCAGGTTAGCAGGGGTGATAATTAGAGTACGCTTAACTAACCCCCTAACTTTAAGTTCTTTCAGTAGCAACCCTGCCATGATAGTTTTACCAGCACCGGGGTCATCAGCGAGTAAAAAACGGATGCGCGGTTGTTTAAGAAAATAGTTGTATACTGCTTCAAGTTGGTGAGGTAGGGGATCAACACGAGCAATGGCGAGGGCAAAAAAGGGATCGTATTCGTAGGCTAAACCCAGGCGCAAAGCTTCGACACCCAAGCGAAAATGCAGCGAGTCACCATCAAAAGGTTCTTTGTCTGGAGTTGCTTGAAGTTGTGCTACTTGAGAAGGATTGAGAATGAGTTGATGAACTTGATTTGTGTTGAGTCCTTGACCGATGAGTTTGACTGATGCACCCATCGGGATGATTATCAATACCTGTACGGGTTCGCTGAAGATTGAACCTGTAACGATGACATTGGGTTTGAGTTGGTCGATTTGCATGATTTTCGCTTGCTCCAGACACCACTAGCAGTGAGAAGATTGACTGTTGAGCAAACCGCTGGACTCAATCTTAGACTGTTGTGCTACTTGAGTTGGTTATAGCGAAAAAACAATCACGTTGGCCAAAAAAGCAGCCACAGAAGATTTGACCAACTCCAGTGAGTTCACAGAAGACGCATCACAAAGACAAGAAAATGTTTTGCGTCCTGTTTTGTTGATTTGTCTAACTTATGGTTTGAAATGAAAAATATGCAAAGCTGTAGAAATCAGGGTTAAGAAAATTATAAAACCAATGGCATCTAGCATCGTTGTCACCAAAGGTCCACTAACCAAGGCGGGATCAAGTTTTAGTCGCTTCAAGCCCATTGGTAATGTAGTTCCTAAAGTGACAGCCACAAGAGTATTTGTTGCCATGACTGTTCCAGCAACTAACGACACCCAACGCTCTTGAGGTGGTGCCCAAATCAAGGAAAGCATAACCATAGTCAGTCCTAGTGCTACCGCTGTACCCAGTCCTGCTTGAAGTTCCTTACGAAGAATTTTGAAGGTATCTTGGGGTGTGATCTCTCCCACACCAAGTCCACGAATTGTCACTGTTAAGGCTTGAATACCTACAGTACCGCCTGTGTTGGAGAAAAGCGGCATGATGACAGCCAGCACTGGCACCATTGAAATTGTTGACTGAAAGGGGGCGATCGCACTAGATGCGCCAATATAAAGCAACATAACTCCAAACAGCCACGGTAAGCGCTTGCGAAGAGTTATCAGAGGAGATGAAAAAGCCTGTTCATCACCACCACTCACACCTGCCAGTTTTTGAATGTCTTCTGTGGCTTCTTCTTCCAAAATATCGACCACATCATCAATCGTGACAATACCCACCAGTCTCTCTTCTCGGTCAACCACAGGGACGGCGATTAAGTCATATCGCTTCATGACTTGGGCAACTTCTTCTTGAGGCGTTTCTGTTCTGACTTTGATGACGCGAGTGCTAGCGATATCTGTGATGAGAACATCAGGAAAGGTGAACAGGAGCTGTCGTAGGGAGACAACACTCACCAGCTTGCGGTTATCGTCCGTAACGTAGGCGTAGTAAATTGTCTCCTTGTCTTCGTCCTGGAGGCGGATCTTACTCAAAGCTCCTCCAACTGTTAACCCATCTCGCAATCGCACGTATTCTGTTGTCATCACGCGTCCAGCGGTGCCTTCAGCATAGCCGAGAATCGTTGCTGTTGCTTGCCGTTCTTCTGGACTCAGTTCTTGCAATAGACGTTTGACAACCCCAGCCGGTAATTCATCAAACAATTCTGCGCGTTCATCCGGACTCATCGCCTCAATGATTTGTGCAACTTGAACATCATGCAGGGAATTTATGATTTCTTCCTGTACTTCTGGAGGCAGATATTCAAATACATCAATTGCTTGATGTTTATTCAGTAAACGGAATGCGATCGCCCGATCTTGTTTGGGCAATTGTGTAATGTACTCTCCCACATCTACGGGTTGTGTACTATTCAAATCCAACTTGAGTTGATTTAAGTCGCCAATGTCAAAAGCCGAATTGCGAACATCTTGTAAGAGCATGATAAAACCTCCAAATGCCTCCCCCGCGCTGGGAGACAAACTCGCCAGATCAGAGGAGGTTAGTACTGTCGTCTTGTGGACTTTTGTCCATAAAATCTCAGAAATTCAACATCGATTACCAATACAATGGCATCGCTAATTTATAATCCTAGCCTGGAACAGTGTAATCTGGTAGATATCAAAAGTCAGAAAAAGAAAGTTCTATTCCACTTGAGTTGAATTTTTTCTCACCCTGATGCCTATTGATTTCTGTAGATTTTACTACTTTGAGTGTCTGTGTCAAGCGTACAAGTTTATTTAAGTAGAAAGTTTTTCAAGTAAAAAGATTTACTGGAGACTAGTTTTAAATATCATTGTTTTTGGAAAAATTCTCACTTTTGGCTGTGATCGCAAAGGCGGCGTTCGCGTACTTTTTCTGGAGTTGGCTTTATTTCTGTACTTTTTATTACATATAGCGCTTCTTGTTATTAGACCACAAATACAAGGAAAGCCAATGATCGACTAGAGTTTCCTCACTTGCATACGCACGGAGGATGACGCACTAGTTGGCTAGCATCTGGCGTTGGGCATTATCCATAAAAGCCTGTGTAATAGACATTTATAAGTAACCTCTCACAGCCAAAGATAGTGGAAGCATGCTTTTAGGAGCAATACTAAATTTTATAGGAATCCGGTTTGATTTGGTGAGACCAGTGCGAATGACGGCTTTCCCGACCTAGGTATCTGGCGTGCGCTTTGCGCATACGCCAGAGCCGGCACGAGGGAGACCCTCCCGCAGCGCTGGACTCACCGTAAGGCGTGGCCGTTCCCACTAGGGTGAATCACAAAGTAGAGACGCTTAACGCTTAAGAAGCAATAAAAGTGTACCTAGCTTCGTCAAAAATCAAATACGAGTCCTATAGTTCTTATACAACTATCCTTCCAAGTGAGCCATCGGCATATAACTCCGTTGGTATCAATTCAGTCTTGCCGTTGACTTTTAACTTGGAAGTAAACAAATTTTACTATTGGAGAATTCTTTTGGTTATTAGGTATAAGCAGAAACGCACTCATTCTGAAAAAAGAATAATTAAAGATGTTTTTTCTGTTTTGACAAACTACAATTTCTTAGCGAATTCCTGCGTAGAATGACTTTCCTGTAGAAGTTTCTTCTTATAGAGTATTAACAAAACCAATTTCAATCTCAAGAAAAAGTTACCTAGTTGCTGATAAAGATTTGAAAAAAAATGAGATTTAGAGTATCTTTCTTTAAGAATGGAAAAGCTAGTTTGTATCTTGATAGGAGACAAAAACTAATTTATCATTTCGAGCCACAAAACAAGTGCCTACTACAAAGGTAGTTTTGGCTTTGCTGACATAATTTACTTCACCGTCTCAGGGTTGCATTCCGGAAACAACGTAACAAATTAACTATGAAAACAGTCACTCAACTACTAGCTCGTCTTGAATGTTATTATCAGCAAATCAAGACAATTATCCTTGCCCGTCAAAACCCAATTACAGGTTTGCTACCAGCAAGCACAGCGATAACTGCCCACGGAGATTACACTGATGCTTGGGTACGTGATAACGTTTACAGCATTCTGGCAGTTTGGGGGTTGGCGATCGCCTACCGCAAAGTTGATGATGACAAGGGACGCAGATATGAGCTAGAACACAGCGTCGTTAAGTTGATGCGGGGTTTGTTATTTGCTATGATGCGCCAAAGCGCTAAATTAGAGCAATTCAAGCACACTCAATCTTCGTTGGATGCTTTACATGCCAAGTACAACACTTCTACAGGTGATATTGTTGTTGGTGATGACGAATGGGGACATTTGCAATTAGATGCCACATCAATATATCTACTAATATTGGCGCAAATGACTGCTTCAGGATTGCAGATCATTTACACATTTGACGAAGTGAATTTTGTCCAAAATTTGGTTTACTATATTGGACGAGCGTACCGTACTCCAGATTTCGGTATTTGGGAACGAGGTAATAAAATTAATCATGGCAATGCGGAATTGAATGCCAGTTCTATAGGTATGGCAAAAGCTGCATTGGAAGCGATTAATGGTTTGGATTTATTTGGTGTATATGGTTGTCAAGCATCGGTGATTCATGCGCTGCCAGATGAAATTGCTCGTGCCAGGATTACGCTAGAATCTCTATTACCTAGAGAATCGTCTTCAAAAGAAATCGATGCCGCGTTGTTGAGCGTTATTGGTTTTCCAGCATTTGCTGTAGAAGATGTAGATCTGCGGGAACGTACCCACAACGATATTATCAATAAACTCGAAGGAAAATACGGCTGCAAGCGCTTCCTGCGTGATGGACACCAAACAGTTTTAGAAGACAAAAACCGCTTACACTACGAACCATTAGAACTCAAACAATTTGAGCAAATTGAGTGTGAATGGCCTTTATTTTTCACCTATTTATTTCTAGATGGTTTGTTTCGCGGTGAACAAGAACAAGTCAAATATTACCAAGAGCGTTTAGAATCTTTATTGATTGAGCGTGATGGTTTGCATCTAGTTCCAGAACTTTATTATCTCCCAGAAGAATCTATAGAGGCAGAGAAGTTAGCACCTCAAACTCAGCCGCGTTTACCTAACGAAAATGTTCCGCTGGTATGGGCACAGAGTTTGTATTTTCTTGGTCAAATGTTAAGTGAAGGATTGATAGCAGTTGGAGATATTGACCCTTTGGGAAGATATTTATGCGTAGGAAAAAACCAGCAAGCTGTCGTACAAATAGCTTTACTTGCACAAGATGAAGATTTACAAGCAAAACTGGCAGTTCATGGAATTGAGACACAAACACCCAAACAAGTCGAACCAATTCAGGTTCGACTTGCAGAGGATCTTTCAGCTATTTATACCCAAGTTGGACGCAACGATAAACTTGGTTTAACAGGACGTCCAGTGCGACGTTTGAGAAGTCTGACAACATCTAAGATTTTTCGTATTCGTGGGGAGACAGTTGTTTTTCTACCCTCGGTTTTGGACTCTCAAGTGTTTTACCTAACTCTTGATTATCATTTTCTGGTTTATCAAATCAGAAGTGAACTTGCTTACATCCAAAAATATTGGATTGATTTAGGGCGTCCTATCCTGACTTTAATGTTGACTCATACCATGTTAGAAACAGGTAGTGAGGCATTACTTGCTCTGATGCAAGAACTGAAAGAAGGCGTTTGTAACGGTGTACGGGTAAAATTGGGGCGTCTTAATCAGTTGATGTTGACTGCTGGAACACAACGGATTGATTTTCTTCAAGACGATTTTGAATATTCTCTATCTTCCATCAAAGATACTGCGCCTCGCTGCTCGTATCTGATTTACAATCCAGAAAGAAATTGGCCCTTAAAACATACTCAAGAATTTCAAATGGAGTGTGAAACAAACTTAGAATTGTTGCTCTCCTCTTTGCGTTCATCGGAAAATCTCTACGAGCAAATAGAATTATTGCAGACTTTGGTTCGTTTGGAAGGGTTAGAATTTGATACAGGCTTTGGCGGACCAGAAAATCCCGTAACTGTGGCAGATTTGCTGGATGAAGTTTACACTAAAGCAGGCGATTCCGGCATTTGGGCAGTTGTGCGTCGTGCAGCAGGGTTGCGACAAATGAGCGATATCGGCTTGTCGGACGTAGTGACAAGTATTGTGGTGCGGGGTAAGCAAATTGCTGTGGGTAAGTCTTACAGCGAAGATTCACTCATCACTATTCCTCTGTCGCACAGGGAAATTGTTGAGAAAATAAATGACTATTGTCGGGAAGATATAAGCGATCGCGTTCTGACTCAAGAAATTCTGATTTATCTGAGTGCTTTGATCAAGACAGAACCAGAACTGTTTAAAGGACTACTCACCCTCAGAATTGGTTTTATGATTCTGTTGATTACCAGCGAATTGGTGCAAGAGTTAAATCTTACTCAAGATGAGGCTTATGAACATCTAATGCAACTGTCACCTTCGGAAGTTCAAACACGAGTCCGTCAGGTATTATTTGAATACGTCAACTTAAGTCAGCTATTACGTCAGCAAGAATCTCTGCACCTCAAACAAAAAGAAAGTGACATAGATTGGGCTGTGGTACCAGCTTCAGGAGATGAAATAGATGTACCATCAGGTGGTTGGCGACGGTTCCGCCAAGCTGAGGGAGCAACAGGACGTGTTCCAAAAGACTTTTTTAAGCAGGTTTGGCTGGTGATGGAACATTGCAAAGGCTTGGTGATTGGCGATAAACTAGAACGCCGTAACCGTTTGGATAGCGAAGTTATTTTGTCAGAAATGACAGCAGGAGAAAAGAATTTTGCCTTGCAAGTAGAACATTTGCTAAATAAAATTGGATCTCCCGAGTACCGACAAGTTAATATTGAGGCGTTGACGGAATTAGCAGCAGTTGCATCCAACAACCCCAACTTACAAATTGAAGAATACATCGTCTTGGATGTGTTAATCGGTCACGCCGTGCGATTAGCATGGTTAGAAAGTCATCCGAAAAGGGGCGATCGCTATGATGAAGATAAAGCCAGTGCATGGCGATCGTTTTACAACACCTCTCCCAGAGACTGCGCCAGTTATATTGTCAAGGCGTTCAGGTTCTTGATAGAGTTTGGGCAATATATAGCAGCTTAAGTTTGAAGTGGGTATAGGGTGCGTTACCGCTGCGGTAACGCACCTTCTAAAAGCAAAAGCTGTGAATTAAAGACTCTCCCTTGAAATAAACAAAAATATGAGTCAACTAACAATAGAACAATTGGATTTACTCCAGAATGCTTTACGCCTTGCAGGGCAATTGTGAAACATATTACCTCAGCTACACTGACCAAATGCACCTGCGCAAGCCATAACATTAAGGGGATTAAACCCAAGTTTTGGTATAAAATAATTTATCAAAAAATATAAAAAATGTTTATTCCACCACACCTCTGTGAGGATGTTTGGAAAGTGTCGTCTTGTACCAAGATTTATCGGCGAGTTCCCTAAATCCTCGATGCTTTGGGAGCATTCCAATCTTGTGAACCTAATGCGAGCCGGAAAACTCGCGCTTAGTACACGAGCTTTCCGGCTCGCACTGCATTTAGGATGTTCCCGGATGCGGTTGGGAGGTAAAGGGAAATCTAAATGGTGTATTTGTTGACAACAATACTTCTCAAACATCCTGTTGTGAGATTGTGCCAGCTACATTTTAAAAGCTTTTCATGATTTTCTTACCTAAAGAAAATTACGAAAAAGATCGTTTGGGAATATTTTGCAAGCAATGGCAAATAATTTTTGTCCAAGGTTTGCCACTCACATAATTCTCAAAAAAACTCTAATTCTTGTTAATAACATTAGGTGGACTGACTAATTTACTCTGTAGTTGTGCCGGTGAAAATGAAAATACCAATACATAAGCGCCAGAAAAGCCAATATTTATTTCACAATCGCTGGATTGACAGACAACGAATTGTTCGCAACATGGAGGCTTTCCAAGACTTAATTGTGATTGTCCTGTGTTTGGGCTTGTTTGCCTACATGGTTATGCAACTGTGGGAGATATTTACCCAGCTTGCAGTGCCATTAAATCATCAACAAGTGACTGCAAAAATACTATTTTTGTTGATTTTGGTCGAATTATTCCGACTCCTAATGGTTTACTTGCAGGAGCATAGTATTGCTGTAGGAGTAGCAGTGGAGGTATCAATAGTATCTGTACTACGAGAAGTCATTGTTCACGGAGCACTGGAAATTTCTTGGGTTCAGGCTGCATCAATTTGTGGTTTACTGTTGATTCTGGGTGCGCTACTGCTAGTTTGTGCTAAGACACCACACATGGATTACATGATTAGTAAGACTAACCATAGCGCTCTTAACCACAGTGATGATGAGGAACAGGATAATGGAAATAAAATGTCACATTCAACTCAATATGAGGAGATTGTTCAGAGCTAGAAGCTATTTTTATTTAATTTTCTTGTCTACCTAGGAATGGATGCTCACGGTGATTGTTGTTAGAGTTTCTTGTAAATAAGTTGACATAATTCCAGACTATACTGCAAGGTATGTCTGGAATTTTCAAATTCATCTATGCCAAGCTTGGTAGAAGTGTAAAAAATAGTACTTTCAAATTCTGAATAAACACTCTTGGGTGAGGGAGTGAGGAAAGTGTTGGTTTCATCCATAACGGGTTGCTATCCTGAGCAGTGGAGCGCTTTAAACAAACTTTAAGAAGATTAGACAATATTTTATTGATTATTCCTGGACAGTAACAATTTGGTTGTTTAGGTTAGATGTAATATACTTAAGCATACGTAAGTCAAATAATGACAGATAATCAGAACGAAGAACTAAAAAATAAAGCAGAAGGTACAGCATTAGTAGCTGGAGGAACTATAGCCGGTGTTGGTGTATCCGCAGTCGTTGGCGGTATGGGATTAGTTGGAGGTTTCGGAGGCGTAGCAATTGGCATGGCTCCTGTGACTGCTGCTGGTGCAGTTGTTGGCACCGCTGCTTATGGAGCTAAGAAGGCAATAGAAGAGGGAGACGCCACAGCTATAGGTGCAGTCGCAGGAGGAGCAGCAGTTGGAGTCGGAGTTTCTGCTGTCGTTGGAGGTATGGGTTTAGCAGTTGGAGGAACTGCTGTCGCTATTGGTGCTGCGCCGGTTGTAGCAGCTGGTGCAGTAGTTGGACTAGCTGCTTATGGTTTGAAAAAGCTGTTTGATAAGTAATGACAAGACAGTCCCTCAATCCTGTCCAAAAATTAGTGCGTGGTGTTATTCGGGATTTGATTCATCAGGCTAACAGTGAAAAGGCTGATAAATCTAAAAAGCCAAAGGTGAAAAAGTCTGCTGCTACCAAATCCCTAGCTCAAGCAAAGCAAGATAGTAGTAAACGCTCCCGCCACATTCCCGCATCAGTTCGTGTGTCGGTTTTAGACAAAGACGATTATAAGTGCGTTTTTTGTGGTCGCAGTAGTCAGCAAGTGCAATTAGAAGTTGACCATATTGTACCTTTTTCCAAAGGTGGCAGTAATAACCTCAGCAACTTGCAAACGCTGTGTACAGATTGCAACCGTGGTAAAGAAGCGCGTTTGTTGAAAAAGTAAAGCTAAGGACAAAAACAAGTGACACACAACTCCACAACTGGTGCAGCATTTATTGCAGGAGGAACCATAGCAGGTGCTGGTGTTTCCACAACTGTAGGCGGGATGGGATTAGCCGGAGGATTTGGAGCAGTTGGAATTGGCGCAGTTCCTGTTGTTGGTGCTGGCGCTGTCGTAGGTGCAGCTGCTTATGGTGTTTTTAAGGCAATAGGAGAGGGAGATGCTGCTGCTTATGGTGCAATGGGAATTGGGGCAGTAGGCGGTGCTAGTGTTTCTGGGGTTGTTGGTGGTATGGGATTAGTCGCACCCAAAATAGGTTTAGCTTTTGGTATTGGCACAGTCTCTATGGCAGGAATTGGTGCTGTGGTTGGACTCGCCGCCTACGGTATTGCCAAGTTGCTAGACGAAACCGGAACAAGAGAAACACCAGCACAGGTTTTCGACAGGATGGAAGAGAAAATTTTGCAGATGGAAGCTTATTCTACAGCAGTGTTCGAGTTAGAGGCATTTTTGACTGGTGAGGATCTCAATCAAAAATTTGCCGCTCTGGAAGTTGAGGATGAGTTACAGATGCTCAAGAAAGAATTGCACAAAAAAGCTCAAACTTCTCCTCCTAAGATTGAAACAGAAGTTGTATCCCTCAAAGGAGTATCACCTGAAACTTGGAGATGTGTACACACTCTTAGGGGACATACAGCTGCAGTGAATGCGATCGCCATCAGTCCCGACAGCCAAACCCTAGCTAGTGGAAGCAATGACACAACAGTTCGTCTATGGAACTTAAAAACAGGAAAATGGCTTTACACTTTCGCGGGGCTTGAAGAGGCGGTTTTATCTGTTGCTATCAGTTCCGATAGTAAGACACTTGTCAGTGGGAGTGTTGCTTGCAAAATCAGCAGTTGGTATTTAGACACAAAAAAATTTCTCGGTACATTCTTTTGTTTGAACTCTCCCTACAGTCATACTGGCTTTGTTTACTCAGTAGCCTTCAGCCCTGACGGAAAAATCCTGGCAAGTGGTAGTGCTGATAAGACTATCAAAATTTGGGGACGATACACAAAAGAGGTAAAACGTACCTTGAATGGACACGACTACGCTGTTTTGTCTGTTGCTTTTAGTCCTAATTGCAAAATTCTTGCCAGTGGAAGTGCTGATAAAACTATCAGAATTTGGGATTTAAAAAATTGGGGGCAGCCTTATATTATCAGAGGACATTCAGGAGCAGTGAACACAGTTGCCATCAGTCCTGACAGTCAAACTCTAATTAGTGGTAGCACAGACACTACAATTAAACTGTGGAATCTCCACACTGGAGAATTGCTCCAAACTCTTAGCGGACACTCAGCTTCAGTTGTATCTCTTGCCATAAACCCAGATGAACAAACTCTTGCGAGTTGCAGCACAGACGGTATCATTAATATTTGGAATTTACGAACTGGGCAACTACTACAAACTCTTTCTGGATGCAGTCCCGTTGCGTTCAGTTATGATGGCAAGACGCTGGTAAGTGGTGAAAAAAGCGGCACCATCAAGATTTGGCGTCAAACCTCTGCCAGTAATGAATCGATACTTGAGTTTGTACCATCTGGAGAATGGTGGGAAGTTTTGGGTGTAGAAAAGACTGACAATCCAAAGGATGTAAAACGTGCTTACCTGAGATTAGCAAGGCTGTATCATCCTGATGTCAATAGCTCTACTAGTGCAAAAGCTGCAATGCAAGCAATTAACCGGGCTTATAGAGACTACCGCCAAAAAGTTAACGCTCTAAATTTTAGGGCTTAAAGTGACGCGCATTTGTCAATAAGCAATATTGCTTAAAAATTAGCATAAATCGGGGGGTAATCGGATGCACTGTTGTGGCGATCGCCTTTTTACCCATAACCTACTAAAATGAGTCATCGCCACAACAGTGCATCAACTCCCTCATACCAAAATCCGCTGACATCAGCACCAAAAAATTAATCAGCCTCGCACCTGATAACTGGGTAAAATGGGTAACACAACTTCCCGACATTACAGCCCAAGAAGTTCTCAACTCAGAATTCCAATGGATTAGCCGTGAAAGTGACGTATTAATCTGCGCCGAAAGTCCCCAATATGGGCAATTTCTCGTACTCAACGAGTTACAATTACGCTACAAGCCGGAAATGCCTAAACGGATGCGGGCATACGCTGCACTAGCAGAAGAGAAATTTGATTTGCCTACCTACCCGGTACTTATCAATATCCTTAAAGACAAAGAAGGTGACGCCGAAATTCCCACGCGCTATGAATCAGAATTTGCAGGTTTACTAGTCCGTCAAGACTACCGCGTAATAAATCTTTGGGAAGTCGATGTGGAAATAGCTTTTCAACAACCCGTGCTATCTTTGCTTCCCTTTGTACCAATCCTTAAGGGTGGCGCAGAAGAAAACACCATACAGCAAGCTTTGCAAATTCTCCGCGCAGACGAGCAATTGAATCAGTTAGAAACTGTTCTAGCATTTTTTGCTAGCTTCGTATTAGACAGTGCATTAGTTCAGCAAATCATGAGGTGGGATATGGCAGTGTTAAGCGAATCTCCCTGGTATCAGCAAATTTTGAGAGAAGGAGAAGCACGAGGACGGCGACAGGAGATGCTGTCTGGTATTGAACTAGGATTAGAGCTAAAATTCGGTAGCGAGGGACTGCAATTAATGCCAGAAATCTCTCAAATATCTAATTTAGAGAGATTAAAGGCAATTCAGCAAGCAATTAAAACTGTGAATAGTGTGGATGAATTAAAGCAAATCATCTAAGCTTATCTTCCTCACCAGCCAAAGCCGCAAATTGCCGCACAGCTCGTACTAAATCATCCGGTGTACCAATATCAAGGTAAGTACCATCGGCAAATACTTCTGCTTCTACATGAAAACCTTTATTAATGGCAGCTTGAATCACATCGCCAATCGGTATTTCTGGTCGCAGCGATAGGTTACTATTTACCTGAAGAGTCATAAGATACTCGTGCAAAAACAGTGTGAAAGCAGGTGTCCAAACTGCAATACCCCACATGTATCGCAAATCTGACTGGGGAGGTTTTTCAGTTATCAGCCGTACTTTACCTTGATCGTCAAAGTCAACCATACCTGCTTTGTGAGGTTTATCAGTTGGGAATAATCCTAAGACGACATCGGCGTTACTAACTTCAAGGCGTGTCAATATTCGTACGTAGGCATCTTTAGGCTGAAATAAAATATCAGGAAAACCCAAGGCTATGATCGCATCTTGAACAAAAGGATAAGCCTGATCTAAGGTGAAAGGTACACCATAAGACAAGCCCATAATGAGATAGCCCAAACTCATGGAAAGCATCGTGCCATCTCCAAAATATCCTGGTATATCCCACTTGCCAGAACGCAGTATAAAATATGCTTTATCAATGCCTGCTAGTTGCATTTTTTCTAGCAGATATTGAGAAACAACCTTGGGACGCCAGTTAGATTTAACACCAAAATCTTGAAAACCAATCGGATATAACTCTTTGCTAAGTGGTAAAGGAGAAATCCGGGTTGCTTGTCCACCAGCAGGTAGCAGTCCGATGATTTGGCGTTGAGTCATAGGTTATGAAAAATAAATTGTTAAAAATTGTCTATCCTCTATTTGGTAGATATTTTAACTACATAGCAACACACAATAGCACGCAACCTATAAATTAAATAATTAATAACTAAAAAAATATCCCCCTTCCTAAAAAGTGCATTTGTCAGCTGCGACAAATAAAAAGGAGGGGGTTGTCAGGTTTTCTAATGTGAAAAATTTTACTTGATAGAAACAGCGTCCACATCGATTGTATTCGCATTCGCGCTAGAGGTAGAATCCTGAGTATTACTAGCGACTTCAGCGTCAACCTGACCTTTACGCTGTTTAAAGCCTTCAATCATTAGCCCAGACACCTCAGTAACTAGCAGTGTCAATAGAAAGACATCATCAATTTCTCCTACAATCGGTAAGAAGTCTGGAACAACATCAATTGGACTGACAAAATAAAGCAGTGTTCCTAAAATTACCCACCAGCGGTATTTAGGGTTCCGAAGTACATTGCGATACCAAGTATAAAGTGATTGGATTGGATTCATAGATTTTTACCTTCAGTTACCTTTAATTTTGGCAAATTATCACTTACACTTCCTGTGGGAATAACCGCCCTACTTGGTCTGGAAGATGCTACTCGTAAGTTATTGCACTCATCTCAACTCTTGAATGGGAAACGATTATGATAGTTGTGCTTTAATCTCTAAAATAATCGCTGCTTCAGGACAATTGTACTACAAATGAAAGGAGGAAACCTACAACAGTGGATATCCTAGATTTGTTTAAAAAGGGCGGACCTGCAATGTGGCCATTGCTTGCTCTGTCGATTTTATCTTTAAGTGTGATTTTTGAGCGTTTGTGGTTCTGGTTACGAATTTTAAACCAGGAAAAGGAGATAGTTAATCGCGTTTTGGATGCTGCCCGTGTAGATTGGATGTCGGCTGCTGATATTGCAAGAGTTGCAACAAAGCAGCCCATCGGACGGTTTCTCTATGCACCTCTAAGTCTTCCCAAAAGTGATCTAGAAAGTTTCCGACTGGCGTTAGAAGCAACAGCAGAAGACGAATTGGCTGGAATGCGACGGGGCGAAAAACTCCTGGAGGTTGTGATTGCTCTTGCGCCCTTGTTAGGATTGTTAGGTACGGTTTTAGGGTTAATTCAATCTTTACGCTCTATTCGCATTGGTGATTTAGGAACCGAATCTACAGCCGGAGTTACCAATGGTATTGGGGAATCTTTGATTAGTACGGCAACAGGACTTATTGTTGCGATCGTTACTTTAGCATTCTACCGCTTATTTCAAGGCATAGTCGTTAACCAAGTGAAAATTTTCCGCAGGGCAGGCAATGATATGGAGTTGCTGTATCTCCAGTCTCCACCTGACTACACAAAGATGAGATCTGAAAATATAATACCACCTGTAACAATCATAGGGGATTCCATACCAGATAAGCTCAATTCTCCTCGAAAAAGAGGCAAATCCAAGTTTTCTGAAACACCTGAACCCTCCTCAGAGTCTGATTTGTCGGAACCGAAAGATAATTAACAAAAAAAGCCCCAAACTCAGGTAGAAGAGCAAGAAAATGAAAATTAACCTACAGACTCCAGTAGAAGAAGTCCAAATTCAAATTATTCCCTTAATAGATGTCGTTTTTTGTATACTGACATTTTTTCTTTTGGCAGCTTTGCAATTCACTCGCCAACAAGAAATTAGTATAAATTTACCTAAATCAGCTACCAGCACGCCATCTATTACTAATAAACCTAACGTAAATAGACCATTAGCAAATGCTCAACGGCAAATATTAACTTTGACGATCGACGCTATTGGTCAGACTTACGTAGAGAATGAGTTAGTCAAACGGGAACAGATCAAAGAAACTTTTAACAGATACCTTCAACAAACTCCCAACGCTATTTTGGCTTTGAGAGTCAGTCAAACAGCAACATACAATGATGTTATATCAATGATAGACTTGTGGCGACAAGTGGGAGGCGATCGCATATCTTTTGTTACAACATCATCTTTCTCTAATCAACCCACAACTTCGCCTCTACCCTCGTCTGGTTCTGCACCAGGAATACCATCTCTACCCAACACTTCACCCATCAATCCACAAACTAATCCCAACTTCAATCTTCCCACAATACCCAATCCATCTCAAATTAACCAAGGTGTAAGCCCAGTTAATCCAGGAACTTCTCCTGTATTACCTAAAGTACCAACAGCGCCTTCCGGACAAACCAATCCTACTCCTAAGAGGTAATGAGGAGCGAGGGGAAGTATTTTCTCTTTCTGCTTCCCCTGCACAAAAAGATAAGGGCTTTCATCCTCCCGCTTGCAGCCTGGTAAGGGATAAACGACCATTAATGATGAATTGTAAATCAGATGTCTAGCTTCATAATTCATCATTCTGTATTAAATAGTTACAACTTATAACTATTCGTTAGCCTTTGGCGGAGCAACTTTGGTATTTGATTGCTGAGCGCGCTGTTCCCGCTTTTTTCGATCAGCTAAAAGCATATCTGACATTACTGTCAAAGCTTGTGACATCTTATCTATATTAGAATAATAAATCTCTAAATCTTTATTGAGTTTGTCATCAGAGATATTCAAGCCATTGGCTATTGTTTTTAGTGCCTCATTGCGTTTTTTTTCATCCTTCACTAACTCTGGATCTGAGTATTCTAATAACGAGAATAAACCGATCCCAAACAAGCGGCTGTATTTAAATTTCGGATTGTTCGCTATTGCTTGTAAAGAGCCTTGAAAGTCAGCATCTCGATTGAGAGGAGTTTGTTGGCTTAACCACGCAGTCAGTTCTGAAGCGCTTATGTTTGTCGCTAATGCTTGCAAACGTTGAGCATCATGTTTGTAGCGTTGTGGATCTTCTTCTACAGCTTGAAGGAGCGCATTAAAAATAGACTCCTTATCCCGTTCTGGCAGATAGCCTTCCATGAAGCGGTCAAAAGCAGTGACGACGCCCAAGGCATAAATAGGATCGTAGCTATAATCAACATTTACTGACAGTAGGTGCATTTCCACCATTAATTCTTCCACTACCCGACGATAAATAGTGTTTATCGGACGGGTATGAAGGTTGTAGAAAGTTCGCTTAGTATCAGATACGGTACGGAGGTTATTCACAAAGCAAATTTCAAGGGCGACGTACTCTTATTGTCTCGCTTTAATGCCACTTTGCCAAGTTTGAGTTTTCTACTCTTCGGGGATGACCTGAGCCCTATGGCTAACGCCACGGCGGCTGCGCCATAGGACTCAGATCCCGTGCCTAACGGTCACGCTAGCCCCCTTAGGGGGCTAGCGCAAAAGTGCTCAGGACTCACTTAGGTCGGCAGGTCCTCCAAAGAAGCCTGTCTCAGCGAAAACTACAGTGCCAAAATTACTTTTATGGTGTGCAATTCTTTGATCACACAAGGTGTAAGCTGTAATCATAGCAACAATTCACAACATTTCACAACTAAATTGCTGGCATGGAATCGTGAACATGACACCTATGACTTTTCCAGCACAACTACTTTCCCTTGCTAATTATCTATCTGGTGAATTTGATAATCGAGAACAAGCTGTTGCAGAGCCTGTTTGGTACGTTCACCTTCGTTTGTGGCACAGACTTGTCCCTCTTTTTTCAGAAGACAGCGTTACCATATTTGCTGAACAAGCCAATATTGTCAACCTAGAGCGACCCTACCGCCAGCGGATTATGCGGATTTTGCAAGGAAGTGACCCTGATGTAGCTTTAAAAATCCAGTACTATATGATCAAAGACCCAAGTACTCTGATTGGTGCTGGTCAAAATCCTGCTTTACTCAACACATTGACACCCAATCATTTAGAGTTACTACCGGGCTGTGTGCTTAACCTTACCCAGGAGTTATTAGCCCCCAATAGTTATAAGTTCAACGCTACCCCACCTCCAGACACTTGTTGCTGCTTTAGTGTCGGTGGTAATATCATCCAAGTTTCCTTGGGCTTTGAGGTCAGTGATGATAAATTTCTCAGCTACGACAAAGGAATTGACCCCACGACTGGAAAAGCCACCTGGGGAGCACTTTTAGGTCCTTACTGCTATACAAAGAGAGAACAGTACTGAGTTGTGACGTGGAGATTCTTCTGTTGCTGATACCAAGTTGCATTCACCAAATAGTATTTAGAAATGGGGAAGTGTGGGAGTGTGGGAAAATATTCTTCCCTCCGTTGTTTCTTGTGTCCCTCCTTTGATCCTCATCCCACCTACTATCTTTGAATGCAACTGAGTACTAACTACCAATATTAGCTAGCAATACTACCAGATTCACTTTCTAAAGCCTCCTCCTCGGTTTCAAAGATTTCAAAAACTGTATCCATCATGGTGACTTCAAACACTAGTTTTGCTTCTGGATGCACATTACAAATGCGAAAACTGCCTTTAACTTTATCAGCATCGCGCATTCCAGCCACTAAAGAGGTCAGACCAGAACTATCTATGAAATTGATTTGACTGAGATTCACTACAAGATGACGACTGAGTTTGGAAATACACTCTTGCAACTTCAGACGAAATTGCCAAGCAGTAGTTATATCCAAGCGACCAGTCGGTGTTAAAACGGTAACACTGTTGCCCTCTTGGGTAGTATAAGTTTTTTGATCTATGTAATATATCACTGAACCTTCCCTTGACACTCCTCTATAAAGAGACTACGGTATAGTTTCGCCAAAACACATGGTCAAAGCCAAACCCTTGTTTTTGCGACTCTTTTCCTCCTTTTCACTACTGGAATAAGTTCCAGACTGAGTGAGGAACGCAAACCTGCAACAGGTTTATCTGATGCTGTAGCTTATGATTAAAAAGCTACAGCATTAACTGTCATATTTATTGCTAAGTGCTTCTCTTTAGTAGTCTAACTCACTAAAGAAGTGGTGAGTGGTGAGTGGTGAATACTGAGTGTAGAATTTTCGTATTTAGCCTCTCAAGGGAATTTAGAGTTGCAGATGATTAATACTTCACTTCTTGGAACTCATGATTTCGGACTACTTGGTATCCAGTTTACCCAGTCTTGAGGTTTGAGGAAGATTTCGTACAACTCGGCTTCAGGAGAGTTTGGTTCAGGTTGATAACCATATTCCCAGCGGACTAAGGGTGGTAGAGACATCAGAATTGACTCAGTGCGTCCGTTGGTTTGCAATCCAAAAATCGTGCCTCGATCATACACTAAGTTGAATTCTACATACCTTCCCCGGCGATACAGTTGAAAATTTCGTTCGCGATCGCCATATTCCATTTTGTGTCGCCTTTCGACAATTGGTACGTAAGCCGGTAAAAAGGCATCACCACATTCTTGTGCAAAAGCAAACAGTTCTTCCCAACTCCGTGGTTCTAGTGTACCGATTTGGTTACTGTAACTAGCTGCTGGACTATCATTCTCAGGACCCCGATACAAAGAACCCCGACCTTCTTGGTAATCAAAAAACAGTCCGCCAATACCCCGCGTTTCTCCACGGTGTTTTAGGTAGAAATATTCATCACACCAGCGTTTAAACACCGGGTAATATTCTGGGTGATGAGCATCACACGCTTGCTTGAGTGTTTTATGGAAATGGATTGCATCTTCGGCAAAGGGGTAATAAGGGGTTAAATCTACACCGCCACCGAACCACCACACTGGACCTGCCTCAAAATAGCGATAATTGAGGTGAACGGTTGGTACATAAGGACTACGTGGATGTAATACCATTGAGGTGCCTGTGGCATAAAAACCGTGCCCTGCTGCCTCTGGGCGCTGCGCTAAGATTGAAGGTGGTAGATGGGAACCCCAAACTTCCGAAAAACCGACCCCAGCTTGCTCAAATATTGCACCCTCACGCAGAATGCGCGATCGCCCTCCGCCTCCTTCTGGGCGTTCCCACGCATCTTCTTGAAATTTCCCCACACCATCCAGTTCTGCCAACGTTTGAGTAATTTTGTCTTGTAACTGTTTCATGAACCGACTGACTCTGGCTTTGGCGTCAGTTGGTAGAGTTTGAGTAGATTCTGCCCGCATTGTTGGGGTTTGGGAGTTGGTCATCATAGACTCAAGAACCGTTTATTACAATTTTGGTAAAAGCAAGAATTTTTCAACTGAAAATTTCTGAGCAACTGACACCAGAAAGCAGGCTAAAATTGCTCAATGAAAATATAGTCAAGCATTAATGACGACTGACGCACATGACTACAGATAGCTATTTTCCCTCAAATGGGTGTGTGCTTGTGCTTTTATTGATTTTTTTCAAGTTGTTTATGTTTATGTAAAGTTCTAGGATGAATACAACACTCTGGCAAATAAGTCTATAAGCACTTTCCACCTGAAAAATTTCAACTTCTATCCAAAGAAAAATTTCTGACCATATCCGCAGGGGGCGCTGATTGATATATATGAATAAAGTTGTTTTTTGCTGAGAGCATTTTTGCTCACAGCGTCACTAACCAAGCAGTTCAACAAGACCGCCCTATGTCGAATCTTCTTTTCGCTGCCGAAATCAACACGCTAGAGTGATAATCGAGTTATGAGCCAGGATTTGAAAATAATGCGCGATGTTTCCTAGCCTCAGACAACCCCCAAAGGCGAATGTACATTGATATTCCCGGACTCAAAGAGCATATTTATTAATGAAAGTTAATGAAAAAGTCTCAGTTACACTTCACTGATCAAATTAGCGTATATATGAAATGGCGACTTACTATGCCGAGGATAATTTTGAAAAAGTTTAATGCAAGGACTGAACGCAAATGTTGACCGTGCCAGAGTTACCACAAAAGGTGTAGGGAGGAGGAATAGGAAAATGCGAGCTTGGTTATCCAAATTCGTCCAGCGCAAACGTCGTCGGTTTTGCCTTTCTCTGGTGCGGACTTACCGAGAAATCAGTTCTGCTTCTGTGGATGAACTTTGGCAAAAAGTGGTTGATATAGCAGATGTTTCTTGGCATCCATTATTCAAAAGCACTAACGTTCCATATGGATTAGTACCCAAACCTGGACTCATCTATCAAGCGGTTACACGCTTGTCGCCAATTCCCATTCGCATTTTTGTAGAACGCGTCAATCCTAGGGAGTTACTCAGTGTCAGAGTACTAGCAATTCCTGGTGTAGAAGAACGGGTGACTTATAAAGTAGAATCTACTGTCTGTGGCACTTGTTTGTCATATTCTGTAACGCTACGTGGTTGGTTGTCGCCTTTAATTTGGTCTTTTTCTCGTCCCTACGCGGATCGCGTAGCACGAGCCCTAGTCCAAGCAGTTGAGGAAGCAACATTACAAGCGGTATCCAGAAAGCGAAAATCTCTCAAAGATGGTTGTTTTGATTGTTAGTCATGAGTCATAAGTCATGAACAAAAAGTGACTGACTTTTGACTCACCGACTACAGATAACTGCCTATTAACTTGAGATTACGAACGATGAAGAGTCGCTAAAAGTTAAGATTTTAGTAGATAACAAGACGTTTTGTTAAAAATTATTGCAATCAAAAGACTAAAAACATTATGTACGATGTCCTTGATACTCGTTCAGTCCTAAAAGTGTTGCAACCAGTGCAAGATCCAGAACTGCGTAAAAGTCTGGTAGATCTGAACATGATTCGCAACGTCAAAATTGAGGGAAGCAAGGTTAGCTTTACCTTGGTGTTAACAACTCCAGCCTGTCCTTTGCGTGAATTTATCGTAGAAGATTGCCAAAAAGCTGTGAAACAACTTCCAGGAGTCAAAGAAGTCTTTGTAGAGGTGACAGCCGAAACACCGCAACAGAAACCTTTAAGCGATCGCACTGGTATTGCTGGAGTTAAGAATATAATTGCAATTTCCAGTGGCAAAGGAGGCGTTGGCAAAAGTACGGTTGCTGTGAATGTCGCAGTTGCGTTGGCTCAAACTGGGGCGAAGGTTGGTTTGCTAGATGCTGATATCTATGGTCCTAACGATCCCACTATGCTAGGACTGGGTGAAGCCGAGATGATAGTGCGTTCAACAGACAAAGGCGAAATTCTGGAACCTGCTTTCAATTACGGCGTCAAATTAGTCTCAATGGGCTTTTTAATCGACCGGGATCAGCCAGTCATTTGGCGTGGACCAATGCTCAATGGAGTCATTCGCCAGTTTCTCTACCAAGTGGAATGGGGAGAAATAGACTATCTGATTGTAGATATGCCACCTGGAACAGGCGATGCTCAACTGACACTAGCCCAAGCAGTGCCAATGGTGGGAGCAGTCATTGTCACCACACCCCAAAATGTAGCACTGCTGGATTCTCGAAAGGGCTTGCGAATGTTCCAGCAGATGAATGTGCCCATCATAGGAATAGTAGAAAATATGAGCTATTTTATTCCACCAGATATGCCAGATAAGCAGTATGACATTTTTGGTTCCGGCGGTGGCTCCAAGACAGCCGCTGAGTTAGGAGTGCCGTTGCTGGGGTGCGTACCACTGGAGATTTCTACTAGAATTGGTGGTGACAAAGGTGTACCAGTGGTTATTGCCGAACCAGAATCCCCTAGTGCCCAGGCATTAAAGGCGATCGCCCTGACAATTGCTGGCAAAGTATCAGTTGCTGCTTTGACATAACCTGACAAAAAAATTCAAATTTTTGCCTGGTTGGAGTTGCTCAGGCTGGAATACAGATTTTAGGTTATTTTAATTTAAAATCTCATACTTAAAGTGTAAACGCATACAATGTTGGTAAAACGTTCGCTTCCTAGACTTCGTTGGAAGTTCTGGGTCAAACCTTGGCAGCAAGTAGATTTACTGTTATTTTGTTTACCAATTGCTCTCACCATCTTTGGCGGTATCATGATCCGCAGTACGGAGTTGAATCAGGGACTCACTGATTGGTGGTGGCACTGGCTCATGGGAGCCATTGGCTTAATTATTGCTGTATTTATTGCTAGAAGCCGTTACGAACACCTGATTCAATTGCACTGGGTAACTTACGCCATCACCAACTTGAGCCTGATCGCCGTGATGGTAGTTGGTCATAGTGCTAAAGGAGCACAACGGTGGATTAACATCGCTGGTATTGCCGTACAACCTTCAGAATTTGCCAAATTAGGATTAATTATCACCCTAGCGGTACTGTTACACAAGCGCACTGCTTCTAATCTTGATAATGTTTTTCGGGCATTGGCAATCACCGCTGTACCTTGGGGATTGGTCTTCTTACAGCCAGATTTAGCAACATCATTGGTCTTTGGTGCGATTGTCTTAGGAATGTTGTATTGGGCAAATGCCCATCCCGGCTGGTTAATACTACTCGTTTCTCCGATTATTGCAGCTATTTTGTTCAGCATATCTTGGCCGTTATCTGAACAACCGATAGTTTTGTTTAATCAAATATCCCTAACAGCCTTAGGGTTAATCTGGTCAGCTACTATGGGACTGGTTGGCTTTTTAACTCTGCCTAGGAAACAAAACGTCATTGGCGGTATAGGCGCGATCGCTCTTAACATTTTGGGTGGAGAATTAGGTATATTTGCGTGGAACCATATTTTGAAGGAGTATCAAAAAGACCGACTGACTGTATTTATGAATCCTGAACACGATCCTCTAGGCGCAGGATATCACCTGATTCAATCGCGCATTGCTATTGGTGCTGGTGAATTGTCGGGATGGGGTCTTTTCAAAGGTCCTATGACTCAATTAAATTTTGTCCCTGAACAGCACACAGACTTTATCTTCTCCGCTGTAGGCGAAGAATTTGGTTTTATTGGCTGTCTAGTCGTATTGGTTATCTTCTGCTTCATTTGTCACCGGCTATTACATATTGCTCAAACTGCCAAAGATAACTTTGGCTCTTTGCTTGCTGCAGGTGTTTTGTCTATGATTGTGTTTCAGATGATTGTTAACATTGGTATGACCGTTGGTTTAGCACCAGTGGCAGGAATTCCCCTTCCTTGGATGAGTTATGGTCGTTCGGCAATGCTAACAAACTTCATTGCCTTGGGGCTGGTAGAATCGGTCGCAAATTTTCGACAACGGCAGAAGTATTAGTTGTTGAAACTCAGCCGAAAGCAGCGACTGTCTGTCCCACTCCTTGTAGGAGTGGGCTATACTCGCCCAAATTATCATGATTCATCAATAGCATGAGTAAATAGTACTAATACAATACAAACCTAGCTTGAGAAAGATTAAGCTATTAACAGGAAACAACCAAGGGAAAAGATGATGATCTTACCAGGAGCAACTGTTCGCGTCAAAAATCCACAAGACACCTACTATCGTTTTGAAGGACTTGTGCAACGCCTGAGTGATGGCAAAGTTGCTGTCCTGTTTGAAGGTGGAAACTGGGATAAACTCGTTACCTTTCGCCTCTCGGAATTAGAAGTTGTAGAAACCACAGCAGGACGCAAGAAAGCTAAATAGTCATTAGTCATTAGTCATTAGTTAAACAAGCTTGCACCTGTTAGTCAGGAGGAGGTAGCCCTATGGGGAGCCAGTGCTGTGCGCAGGTTCCCTTCGTTGAGGCGACTGGTATCGGGTTTCGCTACTTGTAGATGCTCTCTAGTACAGTACAGCTTTATTAAGCTAGCTGAATTTTTGATTGAGTAGTCAACAAGACAGTGGCGTTTTCTTCCTCTGATTCATTGCGTTCTGACTTGTGACTTCTGACTCAGGAATTGCTAAATTCTGTTTTTGAATTGCTTATGCGCCTTCCTCTACCACAGTTTGATAGAAGCGATCGCCATCCAAATCATATTGCGGAGGTTATCGAGACTTCTAGTTGCGAATTTTTAGCTCAGTGTTTGGAACCTGATGATTTGAGCTTTCCCTCAATGCCTCCGTTTGGCAGCTGGGTACGTTCAGTTGATGAGGAGTCAGGCAATCAAATTTATGCTGTGGTCTATTCTGCAACAACTATGCCCGTGGATTCCGTACATCGGGCAGTCGCATTAGGATTGTCACTACAAGACTTGCGAGAGGAACAACCCCAGATATTTGCTATGCTAAAAACAGAGTTTCGTGCTGCAATTGTAGGATTTGAGCAACCACCAAATGCTCATTTTTCAAATGCTCGGGTGTTTCAGTATCTGCCTCCTCGTCCCCCACAAGTTCATCAAGCGGTTTTCCGATGTGAAAGCGAAGCAATTATTAAGTTTTCCGAAGAACTAAATTTTTTGCAAACACTACTTTCTGTCAATGGTGCTCCTGTAGAATCTTTAACTGCAGCTGCCATTCGAGAGGTTTATCAGTTACGCAAAGCTGATCGACAATGGATAATCAAAGCCGGACGTACCTTGAGCGTATTGCTTAAAGATGATTACGATCGCTTACGGTTCATATTGAGCCAGATCCATCCATAAGTAGTTTGTTAAGTAATCAATCATCGTTTTGGTAGCCAAGCTTTGGTTTTTTGATTTTTTCGTTGGGGTGACTTTTGCAGTTGAATAGATTCACCGATTAGGCTTAAGTAATCAAAGCCTCACTATCCCCACTTCTGCGTCCTACCTATGGAACTCATCTCACAAGTTCTTGCGTTGGAACCAACTTCCCAAATTTTCGCGAAGGAACCAATCGTTCCGTTTGTGATATTACTGGTAGTTATTTTAGTCCTGCCTATCCTGTTTGAGCGGTTGCAACTACCAGGATTAGTGGGTTTGCTACTTTCGGGAGTCGTGCTTGGTCCTCACGGCTGGAATTTATTAAACACAGAATCGGCGATAATGCCTGTGCTATCAAATATTGGGTTAGTTTACTTAATGTTTGTCGCAGGCTTAGAAATAGATATACAGCAGTTTCGTCGCACAAAAAATCAATCGTTGGGATTTGGCAGCTTGAGCTTTTTGGTTCCTTTAGTCGTGGGAACTTTTCTTGGGCGGTTTTTTGACCTTGACTGGAATTCGTCAATATTAATTGGTTCTTTGTTCGCATCTCATACCCTTTTGGCATATCCCATTCTTAGTCGTTTGGGTGTGGTCAATAACAAAGCGATAACTGTTACTATTGGATCCACTATTTTTACTGATATTGCTGCTTTGTTAGTATTAGCTATCTGTATAGCAATGAAAGGTGGATCATTCAGCTTTGAGCGGCTGATGACATTGGTAACTTTATTAACACTCTACTCAATTGTCGTTTTAGTAGGTTTTGATTGGGCAGGTAAACAATTTTTTCGGAATTCTGGTGATGAAGAGGGCAATCAGTTTCTGTTTGTGCTGCTGTGTGTTTTTCTTGCTACTGTGGGAGCACAATTGATTGGAGTAGAAAAAATTGTTGGAGTTTTTTTCGCAGGGTTGGCTGTTAATGAAACAGTGGGAGAAGGTCCAGTTAAAGAAAAGGTCACGTTTGTTGGGAGTGTATTGTTTATTCCCATCTTCTTTGTGAACCTTGGGTTATTGATTAATGTGCCTGCCTTTTTACAAAGCATTGATACCTTACAGCTAACATTTTTTCTTATCATCGCTTTAGTAGCAAGTAAATTTATAGCTGCTTTTTTGGCAAAACTCATTTATCGCTACAACTGGCAAGAAACGCTAACAATGTGGTCGCTGTCTGTACCTCAAGTGGGTGCAACGTTAGGAGCAACCTTTGTGGCATATCGAGCTGCAATGCTTGATTCTAGGATATTAAGTAGCATTATTGTCCTTATGCTGATTACTTCAACCTTGGGACCATTTATAACCAGTCGAGTCGCCGCAGGTTTAATCTCCTCAGGAATTAAGGAGCCACGGAGTGTCAACCCAGCTTACCAGAAGCAAGAAGAAAACGATAGCTCATACACTATAGTCGTTCCTGTCCATAATCCTCAAACACAACAGTACCTGATTGAAATGGCCGCGCTATTGGCACGACAGTCTCATGGCAAAATTATACCACTAGCGATCGCAACCGCTTTTGCTCATATGGATGCACCCCAATTAGACGCTTCTGTGCAAAGAAGTCACCGGTTACTGGCAAAAGCCACCGCACTAAGTGAAGTCTTGGGAGTCGAAGCACAACCATTGCTAAGAATTGACGATGCTTTTGCCCAAGGAATTAGTAGGGCTTCCCGAGAACAAAAAGCTAGTTTGATTATTATGGGTTGGGGTAAACGTACTGGATTCAAAGCACGTTTATTTGGTAATGTTATTGATAACGTTTTGTGGGCATCCCATTGTCCAGTAGCAGTCACACGTCTGGTAGAATCACCAAAAAAATTTCAGCGCATCTTGGTACCACTGGAAAATTTGATGACACCTTCATTGCAGCCTATAAAATTTGCCCAGATTTTAGCAGATGCAAATCAAGCTCAAGTTACCGTACTAAATGTCTGCGAGCGACGTACTAGTTCAAGCAAGATTGCTTGGAGGCGATCGCAACTATCTTTACTGATTTCTAGATTAGCACTGCAAAATCCACCAGAAATCCAAATCATACCTCATGAAAATACTGCTCAAGCGATTTTGCAAGCAGCGCGACTATATGACTTAGTCGTATTACCTTTTGTACGTAATCGCACTGTTCCCGGAGGATTAGCTATTAGCGATGTCACAACTCAATTAGCTAAGCAACTCACCTGTTCAATTGTTATGCTAGGAGAACCTCAACGTACTGAAGCTCTGCTTGTACCCACTGAAGTTACCAGTACTACCACAGCTGCTATGTCAGAAGGGATTGTGTAATTCAACATGGTTATATAGGAATCCGGTTTGATTTATGAACTTACTAGTTGAGATAGGGAACGCTTAACGCTTAACTCTTGCTTAATATAAAATGTACTGAGTTTTTTCAAAAATCAAATATGAGTGCTATATGTCGATACAGTTCAGTTAAGAAGAAGAGTTCTTTTTCATTTTTGACTGTTATCCTCAAAGAACCCTTCAAAAATTGTCGATTTCACCAAGATCTATAGCAATTCTAAATCATTTATAAACAATTTCTGTTCCCTGTTAAGCGTTAAGCGTTAAGCGTTCCCTGCCCTCATGGGACAATTTACAATCTCATTTAGGACTGCTATATATGAAACTGGTAGGCATTTGATTTTTTAACTCATAAAATAATTAAACTTGGTATTAATTCAAAGAACAAAACTTCAACAAGCGCCATAATCTATAAAACTTACTCTTCCCACTTTTCCCGCCTATTCATAAGACTACAAAAATGAAACGGAAAAGTTTTTCTCTTCTATGAACAACAACGCAGAACACAAAACTCAGAATCCAGAATGTCATTGAAGAAAGATTGGTGACCCCCTTAATTGAAAAATTGAGGCATCAAAGACTGTGGACATGAGCATAGATTCTAACTTCTCCACTCAGTTGTACAGAATTCACACGCTATATAACTGGAGTTTAGACTAAATTCTATTTTTTAGGCTACAACCCTTGTATAGCATGCATTTTAGATTTTGAAATCCAAAAGCGGTTATAAATTGGAAAAGGCACTCTGGATAAGGGTTTGGCGGTTTGAAAGCCAAAATTAGTCTAAACTCCAAATATAAGGTAAAGCTTGTTTTAGTTAGCTGATTTAGTTCTTTTATGGTTAAAATTTGACCTGCTTTACGTAAGTAAAAACTTTGAATATCTACGAAAAACTTTATAATTTTAAAGATTCGGTGAAATATTGCGAAACAGCTTACATTTTTGCGATGATTTTGCTATTTTTCTAGTGTAAACAAAGGTATTTGTGACTCACAATCAAAAAAATTGAAGCAAAAAGATGCAAAGATAACAAAAAAGCATTTATGGGTAAACTGCTAAGTTTAACAAAACCTTATCAATGAGACACTAGTAGTGTACTTTGGTTTCAAGGCTGGGTCATCTGAAGACAAGCGCAATCACTACTGCAAATATCTGTAGGTAATTGGGGAACTATGAGAATTTTGGTAACGGGCGGTGCTGGGTTTATTGGCTCCCATCTAATCGACCGATTAATAGCTGGTGGGCACGATATCCTTTGCTTGGATAACTTTTACACAGGACACAAACGGAACATACTCAAATGGTTAGATCATCCTTCCTTTGAAATGATCCGCCATGACATTACTGAACCAATTCGCTTGGAAGTTGATCAAATTTTCCATCTGGCTTGTCCAGCCTCCCCAGTACATTACCAGTACAACCCCGTGAAAACAGTCAAAACTAACGTTATGGGGACGTTAAATATGCTGGGGTTGGCTAAACGTGTGAAGGCACGGTTTTTGTTGGCTTCTACGAGTGAAGTCTACGGAGATCCAGAAGTTCATCCTCAAAGCGAAGAATACTGGGGTAACGTTAATCCTATTGGAATTCGCTCATGTTATGACGAAGGCAAAAGAATTGCTGAGACTTTGACATTTGATTATTACAGACAAAATAAAGTCGATGTTCGGGTAGCCCGCATATTTAACACTTATGGACCTCGAATGCTAGAAAACGATGGTCGAGTTGTCAGCAACTTTATCGTTCAAGCGTTGCGGGGTATTCCTTTAACCGTTTATGGAGAGGGTTTGCAAACCCGTAGTTTTTGTTACGTATCAGATTTGGTAGACGGACTGATACGACTGATGAATAACGAATACGTTGGTCCCGTCAATTTGGGAAATCCTGATGAGTATACGATTTTAGAATTGGCCAAAGCAGTACAAGATTTGGTGAACCCCGACGCACAGATCAAGTTTGAACCATTACCTTCTGACGATCCACGTCGCCGCCGTCCCGACATTACAAGGGCAAAAACTTGGTTAAATTGGGAACCTAGCATTCCTTTGCAACAGGGGTTAAAGCTGACTATAGAAGATTTCCGCGAGCGTGTGGCACCCCGTAACTCCTAACCTTCCAACGAAAGGAAACCCCTTGATGCAACAAGGGCGATATCTCCTGAGTACTTATTCGGTGAGCTTGATACTCAGGACTTCAAAACGGAAAATATCTTGTAAAAAATTAACCCCTAAAAGCGAGGAATAGCACAAAATGCGTGTTTGCGTCATCGGTACTGGTTATGTAGGTCTGGTCACAGGTGCATGTTTAGCTCACATCGGGCATGATGTTGTTTGTATAGATAACAACGAAGAGAAAGTCAAAATAATGAAGTCCGGGCAGTCGCCTATCTTTGAACCTGGACTGTCAGACATTATGCAGTCTGCTATTCATACCGGTAAGATTGAGTTCTCATCAGACTTAGCTGCAGGAGTAGCCCACGGAGAAATTTTATTTATTGCTGTGGGAACGCCACCTTTACCAACAGGGGAAAGCGATACCCGCTATGTTGAAGCAGTTGCCCGTGGTATTGGTGCCCATTTAAACGGTGGGTATAAGGTGATTGTGAATAAATCTACAGTGCCCATTGGTTCAGGAGATTGGGTGCGGATGATTGTTTTAGATGGCATAGCCGAACGCCAAAATACACTGATCACCGCAGGTGGAGCGCCAAGCTACGATAAGTTACCTGAGACTACAGCTAAATTTGATGTTGTCAGTAATCCCGAGTTTTTACGGGAAGGATCGGCTGTTTATGATACTTTCAATCCTGACCGTATCGTATTAGGAGGCAACAGTTCAAGGGCGATCGCCATGATGCAAGAACTGTATGCCCCGATTGTTGAGCGCAAGTTTGCAGCTGATCCATCTCTATCCCCAGTACCAGTGCTGGTAACAGACTTGAGTTCAGCGGAGATGATTAAATATGCTGCTAATGCTTTTTTGGCAACGAAAATTAGTTTTATTAACGAAGTTGCAAATATTTGCGATCGCGTTGGTGCTGACGTCACTCAAGTGGCAAAAGGTATCGGTTTAGATTCCCGTATTGGTAACAAGTTCTTAAACGCTGGTATTGGTTGGGGTGGTTCTTGTTTCCCCAAAGATGTTTCTGCACTTATTCACACCGCCGATGATTACGGTTACGAGACACAATTACTCAAAGCTGCTGTGAGTGTGAATGAACGCCAGCGGTTACTTGCCATAGAAAAACTCCAGCAAACCCTGAAAATCCTTAAAGGAAAAACTGTCGGATTGCTGGGTTTAACTTTCAAGCCTGATACCGATGATATGCGGGATGCTCCAGCACTTAATGTTATTGAGCAGTTGAATAGATTGGGAGCTAGAGTTAAGGCATACGACCCAATTGTTTCTCAAACAGGTATGCGTCATGGTCTTTCTGGTGTGTTGGTAGAAACGGATGCTGAAAGACTTGCTGATGGTTGTGACGCCTTGGTGCTTGTAACCGAATGGGAGCAGTTCAAAAACTTGGAGTACGCGAAAATGGCACAGTTGATGAGCCACCCTGTGATGATTGACGGTCGTAATTTTCTTGATCCCGAGACAATGATTAGAGCAGGTTTCCAGTACGTGGGTATTGGTCGCTAACTCAACACTTAATTTCTCGTTCCCAGGCTGTGCCTGGGATCGCTATTTTGGAGACTCTGCGTCCAGCAGATGAAGATAAATGAAAATCAGGGATTTTTGGGGATACGCTCAATTTCTGCATAGCCACTAAAAATGAGCCGTTCACCCTCTGTTTCTAAACGATTAAGACGCATTTTCACCCCATCCAAATCAAAGCGGTCTAAATCCACCATATTATCTAAAATTTCCACCAGCGCTAGACTCAAGGTTTGTGAGATTTCCTTTTGTGCTTCTGGTACTTCGTCAAGATCAATTTCTGGGTTTTTAAAACTAACACGTCGCCGTCGTTCAATACCTATAGTGACAGTCATATTCAGCGGTACAACTTCACCATTGTTTAAATCTGCCTTTGCTAAAATTCGCAATCGGTTTTGAGGCAATAACTTTACTTGAACTTCGGGAAAAGAGACTGGTTGACCACCAGATAACGCTGTCAGTGCTGGTGTAGTAAGATTTTCTAAGCGCTTTGTCACCAATTCTGCTTTAAAAGATTGGTTGATGCCTGCCTCTAGTAGAACAACTTGAGCAATAGCTTGAGTCGGTTGCTTCAGGCGCAGCTTACCGCTCAAAACGGAGCTAAAGTCAATGGCAACGGCATCAGTTTCTACAGAAAGTTCTTCAGCAGCGAATTGTCTGCGGATAACTAAGCCACGACCTTTCATTGTGAAGCTATCGATGCTGCCCTGCAAAAGTTTACTTGAAGGATTGCAGCGAACAGAGACTTCCACTGACTCGCTTTGAGAGAACAAGTGGCGAATCGTTTGGCTGGCGACAGTGTTGAGCATCCGCTCGCCCCAGTCAGCGCCTTTAGGATCTGTTAAACCAGTAAGTCCGCCTAGCATCTAGTTTAAGTTTATAGAAGTTCTCTGTACTTTTGTAACAAATTGTGGATGATTAAGCAAGTTTCTAAAGATTGAATTGTTGGCGATCGCCCTTCTTTGCGCAGAGAGTTTGGCAAAAGTTATACCACTTTGAAAAAAGAATGCGACAGATACATATTCCCAAACCATTGTCATCACAAGGGTTTTGGTCTTATCTGAACCGTATTGTCTTATAAATGTTCTAATTGCACTTACGTGACAAACAAGATCCCCGACTTCTCGCGAGAAGTCGGGGATCTGTGTCATTACTGTTGAATTCGGTGCGTACAGCAGTCGTACAAATAAGCGGATGCCATCATCCTTCTTCAGAGGAAAAGAAACTCAATTCTGTCAATTACCGTTATCGTCATAAAGCGAAGCATGCCCATTGGGATAGAGTGTCTTAATTTTCTTTTTGAATAGAGCCTTCTCCTCTTCATAATGAGCCTCTAGTTGTTTCACCACATCCTCAGAAACTCCTAACTTGGCTGCAATTTTGCGTACAGATGCTTTCTCACCATCGTTGTATTCACCATCAGCAGCAGAAGCTTCAATGGCAGTATAAAGCAGTGCTTCTCTTGCGCCGTCAGCTATAGAATCTTTTGAGAGCACTTGCTCTATATCCTCATCGGCTGCGTAATTTTTTAGCTTTTCGATTAATTCCTCTGATGCTCCTTTTGCTGCGGTTAAGCCAACCACCCAGTCTCTTTCTGCTTGTGAGATGACGCTATCTCCCTTAGCTGCGATGAGCAGTGATTTTGCAAAGGCTTCTATTGCCCCTTGGGGTGGCTGCTTAAAATTTAGCGTGTATTTGTAGACCCACTGTCCTATGATCTGGCGGGTTGCATCAGTAGTCATTCATTTTCTCCTTTTTCTAGGATGTTTTAATACTCGTTATCGTACTACCAGATATTATTTTTTGCACAATAATTATTTTTATTTTCTCAATAAGTGCTCGCAACCGTAGTTTCAAATTCAGTATCTTAAGTGTCTGCTTAAGTGTCTTAACTGTCCTTGTATGTTTATTTTGTTTTTGATATATTGAGAGGGATAACACATTGTCAAATATGCATTTTAACCACTTAAAATCCAGCTTTTAGAGTGGTGCTCATCCAAAGAAGATAGATATTTATCTGCGTACCTTTGCGGATGGTTCACTCTTGATTTTCTTTCCATTATTGATAAAAAAAATTAATAATTTTGTAGTATACACGAAGACTCAATAATCAAATTCGATGATCTTTCGCAGTCCATATCCTGATATTTCTATACCTGAGCAGCCACTGACAGAATTTGTATTGCAACGAGCGACAGAATTAGCGCTGAAACCAGCCTTCATAGAAGGGCACAGCGATCGCATAGTGACTTATGGAGAACTAGCAGACTCTATCAGTCGAGTTGCTTCTAGTTTGGCGGCGCGTGGCTTCTGCAAGGGTGATGTTTTCGCGATTTACAGCCCAAATATTGCCGAATATGCGATCGCCTTCCATGCCGTTGCAAGTTTAGGCGGTGTGATCACCACAGTTAACCCATCCTATACAGCTAAAGAGCTTGCATACCAACTCAATGATGCTGGTGCAAAATATCTGGTCACAATACCCTCGCTTGTCCCTGTGGCATTAGAAGCAATCGCTCAATCCAAGGTAAAAGAAGTATTTGTCTTTGGTTCGGCGGCTGGGGTAACCCCATTTTCTGTACTTTTAGAAGGTTCAGGCAAAGTACCATCCGTAGAAATCGACCCACAAGAAGATTTGCTTGTCCTGCTATACTCTGGTGGCACCACTGGTTTGCCTAAAGGTGTGATGCATACCCATTACACGTTTGGTGCAAATCTTCACGAATTCCAAAACTGCGAACCGATTAACTCGACTGATACAGTCATCGGAATTTTGCCGTTTTTTCATGCCTACGGCATGCTGATGTTGAGTTACAGCCTTTCCTGCGGTGCCACTATTGTGACAATGCCCAGCTTCGATTTAGAAACGTTTTTAAGCCGCATCCAGAAGCATAAAATTACTCGTACCCATATTGTGCCGCCAATTGTGTTGGCTTTGGCAAAGCAGTCAGTCGTAGATAAATACGATCTTTCCAGCTTGCAGGTGCTGACTTCTTCAGCCGCGCCGCTCAGCCGTGAATTGATCCAAGAGTGTAACAAGTATCTCACGGATTGTGTCGTCAAGCAAATATATGGAACGACGGAAACATGTGTGAACCTGCACGCTCCAGATGAATATTACAAGAGTAAACCAGGTTCAGTAGGTCAGTGTCTTAGAAATGTGGAATGTCAAATTATAGATGTTGATAGCCAACAGCCTAATGGTCCCAATCAACCAGGAGAGTTGTGGGTACGCGGACCGCAGTTGATGAAAGGATATTTGAATAATCCTGAAGCAACCGCCAACGCCATCGATTCAGACGGTTGGTTCCACACAGGCGATGTTGTCTATGCAGATGAAGATGGCTACTTTTACATAGTTGATCGGATCAAAGAATTGATTAAGTGCAATGGTTACTCCATAGCACCAGCAGAACTAGAAGCAGTATTGCTAACTCATCCGGCTGTTGCTGACGCCTGTGTCATCCCCAGTCCTCATCCGAGTAGTGGCGAAGTTCCCAAAGCTTTTGTTGTCCTCAAAGATCAAACGACATCACAGCAAATTATGGAGTTTGTCGCGGGGCAGGTTGCACCGAATAAAATTATCCGTAGGCTTGAAATTGTGGATGAAATTCCAAAATCAGCCTCCGGCAAAATTTTGCGTCGGCTTTTAGTTCAACAAGAACAGATAAAGATAAAAGAACAAACCCCATTAGAACAACCATTAGAGCAACAACTTGAGTTCCTGCAACAATTAGATGAAGCTTCTTTAACTCAACGTCAAGAACTATTAGTTGCTTACGTTCAAAAACAATTTTTAAAAGTTTTAGGAATCGATTCATCTCAACATCTAGATACAGAGAAGCCTTTAAGCGAACTGAAGCTTGATTCTCTGATGAATATTGAACTCAAAAACCGCATTGATACTGAACTCGCGGTAGACATACCTATAGAAATGTTTCTTGGCGACTCCAATATCAACCAATTCGTAAACTTATTAGTTCAGCAATTAGAATCAAAGAAGACAAATTCTTCAAAATCTTCATCAGTTCAGTTAGCAACAGATTTAAACTCAGAAGCTGTTTTGGATTCGACAATCGTCCCAGAATATCCACCTGACTCAGTTGTCAGTGAGCCAGCTTCTATTTTCTTAACTGGGGCAACAGGCTTTTTGGGAGCCTTCTTACTTACTGAACTTCTGTTGCAAACTCAAGCGAACATTTATTGTCTGGTACGTTCTGCTGATTCCGATTCAGCAATCAGCAGAATTCAAAAGAATTTGGAATTTTACGAGATTTGGAATCAAGATTTCTCAAATAGAATTATCCCTGTTTTAGGAGATTTATCTAAACCACACTTAGGTCTGTCATCACAAGAATTTGATTTGATGAGTAGCCAAATTGATGTGATTTATCACAATGCGGCTTGGATCAACTATGTTTATCCCTACTCAGCATTAAAACCGACCAATGTTTTGGGAACTCAGGAAATCCTCAGATTAGCCAGCAAGGTCAAAATCAAGCCAGTACATTACATTTCCACGATTGCAGTTTTTGAATCATCTGCTTATTGGGGAAAGATAGTCACTGAATCACATTCACTCACTCATAGTGAAGGAATGAAACTTGCCTACTCACAGAGTAAATGGGTAGCAGAAAAGTTAGTTATGATCGCACGCGATCGAGGAATTCCAGTCTCTATTTACAGACCACCATTTATTTCTGGGCATAGCAGGTCAGGTGCTTGGTATAAAGATGATGTCATTTGCCGTACCATTAAAGGTTGTATTCAAATGGGGAGCATGACTGACATCACTTCCAGATTAGATTTAGCTCCTGTGGATTATCTCAGTCAAAGTATTGTGTATTTATCAAGGCAGAAAGATTCTATAGAAAAAGCATTTCACTTGAATAATCCTCAACCAGGTTCATGGAGTCAACTGGCTGATTTTATCCGCGAGAAGGGGTATTCAATGGAATATCTTGCTTATCAAGATTGGCAAGTGCAATTGAGTCATGCTGTCCGCTCTAAAACAAATCCTTTATATCATCTTTTGCCTTTTTATAACAAGAAGTTGCCTCAAGAAGAACTAGCGACAACAAAACAATCTCAGCCATTAATAGACCCACAACTGAGTTGCTCTGCAACGCAAACTGCGCTGAATGATAGTTCCATAGTCTGTCCAAGCGTGAATGCCCAATTGTTGAATACTTATTTCTCATATTTTCTTCGTAGTGGTTGGCTCGATGCCCCCCAAAAGTAGGAAAAGTAGGAAAACAAAAAGTAGGAAAACAAAAGTGCTGTTGAGGTGTTGTAATAGTAACTGTTATATCTTGAGAAATTGACACAAGCTTTACAACAGTGATTTAATAAAAATACAGTGGTCTAAGAAGTGAGCGTTATGAGAAGATTAGCACAGAATAAAAAAAAGTACAAAATTTATCTTGTGTATCAAGATAGTAGAAAGACAAAACTCAGCATTAAGTTTTGCCCTTCTCTGACAAAGGTGGCTAGTAGTCATTCTCCTAGCTTTTGTTCACTGTGTTTTCAATCAAGTTCGGCGGATTAGCTTATCGTTTGACTGGGCATATACCTAAGAACTTAAGCGCAAACCTGCTTGTGGAGACATTGGAGGAACTCAAAATTCTGTAATCATCTTTTCTCACACAATATTATTGATGTATTCAACAGGTTTTTGTCACAAAATATTTAAGGCGTTGCTGAATCAAGATATGAATTTTAAAATTCCCATTGATGTAGAGACGTTGCATGCAACGTCTCTACAAGGTTACAGGAAAATGAACATCGTGCTACAACCATAATTCATTCCCAAATTCAGCAACGCCATATTTAAATTGACTTAAATTATATGTCCAGACATGAACATAGCAATAATCTTGGCTGAAGTCAGCTTTGTAGTGTTGGTTTTCCTCTTGGTGAACTGGCTTTTTAACAAGTTCTCTAAGCGACTAACGAAAGTTTCAATGCTTAGGAACGAGGAAAGGAATATCAAAACTGTGCGGCGAAGCATAACAAAGGTGCTGCTACTTCTTTGTTTGGTGCTGTGTATACTGATTGTCGGTTTGAATGGTTTTCTGATTTATCGCGGTGAAAATCTTCAGCAATACACACTGGGATTGATTTACCGTGTGCCACCGCAGTTCTGGATAAACTTAGGAATTGGCATCCTTCAAAGCATTGGGACTTTGATAGTGGCGGGGATTGTTATAAAAGTTGTTCATTATGTCCTCAATATTGCTTCAATTCGTGCCAAGAATTTTGAACAAAACACTGCCGACGATCAAAGCATTGATCGTTTCTTTCGCGCCCTCAAGAAAATTGTCAGTAATGGGATATGGCTGTGGGCTTTGATTTTGTCTGCTCAATATCTCAAACTCCCAGCAGTTGTTTCTGAGTATCTGTATATCCTACTGCGGATCTATCTAATTGTTGGCGTTGGGCAAATCATACTCAAAGCAGTCAATGCGATTATTGATACCTTAGACGCCCTAACCATTAGATACACAAACCCTGACAACATCCTTCAGTTTTATGATCGCTTCAGACACCTGATTCCGTTTTTCAAGCGATGTGTTGAATCTGTGATTTGGATCTGCATCGCAACCTTAGTTGTCCAGCAGATACCCCTGAGTGCCAGCCTAGCACCTTGGGGTGGCAAATTTGTGCAGATCATCGCCATTGTCTTCATTTCTCGTATACTTATCGAGGTAAGCTACTTGCTGCTTGAAGAGGGGCTGGCCAACGCTGAAAATCTGAGTGAAATTCAGAAGCAGAAAAATTTAACGATTATTCCTCTATTCCGTAGTTTCTTAAAATACTTCATTTACTTCGGTGCTGGTATATGCGTACTCTATGCCCTCAACATCGATCCCACTCCCATACTGGCGGGTGCTGGTATTGTTGGTATAGCTGTGGGTTTAGGGGCACAAAATTTAATCAATGATATAGTCTCTGGCTTCTTTATTCTGTTTGAAAACTATTACTTGGTAGGTGATTACATTGAAGCCGGGAAAGTGCAAGACAGAAATGTTGAGGGGATTGTAGAAGCGATTGAGTTGAGAACGACTCGGGTCAGGCATCCTAATGGTCAATTGCAGATTATTCGCAATGGGGAGGTTGGTTCAATCACCAACTACTCCAAACAGTACATTTATGCGGTGGTCGAAGTTAGTGTCGCTTATGACTCCAACTTAGCTGATGTGTACAGAGTAATTGAGGAGGTGGGAGAGCAGTTAAAAACTGATTACCCAGATATACTTGAGGCCACACAGGTGGATGGAGTGGAGAATATTGGAGAGTCTCACTTGTTGCTGCGTACACTGACAAAAGTTAATCCTGGAAAGCATCTTCAAATCCAACGCGTTCTGCGTAAGGTTTTGATGAGTACCTTTATCCAAGAAGGTCTCGCAACTACCGCTCGCGCTGGAGGCTAATTTTTATAATTTTTAGAAAAACAGGACTTACGCAAACAAACCTAGTTTCTACCAAAAATCGTCTGTTTTGCAACCAAAGACGAACGAATAAACCGGGTTTCACAGCAGATGGTGCGTAAGTCCTAAAAATTACAGCGGTTTTCAATTGGGTGGAATATATCAAAGGGTTCAGCAACCGCGAATGAATAGACCCAGAACGCGATGTCCTAAGGGCAGTGCATATCCTATCCTTATTAACTCTATATTAACTTTCAAGGATTCTGTAAAATGTGGATTTGGCATACTCAAACAACATCCGTACGATGTGAATCACCATTGTTAACTCTTGAGGTAGTGCACATTGATTGTCAGTTAAAGGTAACAGCGCATGGCGCTGTTGAGGAGTTGAGGAATTATTCCAGCAATGCAAAAACTCTGGGTGAACTGTTAGTATGTCTAGACAAGTGGCTTGAAGAGCACAATCTTACCGCTTCAGGTATTGTAGGGTCCGAGTGCAAATCTCTTCTAGACGAAAAACTCGATTGGGTAACGGATTCATTTCTCATTTCGGAACAAATTCGAGGAGAATCTCTTGTTTTTGTGATACAAGCAGGAAATGCTGAAAAATTCCTTCCTGATGACGTCATCAACGACAGTTTGCCTAAGTACGAAAGCAGAAATCATCTCCTAATTGACGAGCAGACACTTAAAGAGATCAATAAAGTAGTCACCCAGGGATTGGAAATTCGACAAAAGTTGGATATTGACCATTTGGTTGTATCAGTACCCATGACAGTATGTGTTAATGCTGATGAACTGGTTAATTCCTGGCTCTATTGTGTTAAAACTCTCTTTCCTCAGGGATTTTTAATGAAGAGTCACAACTGGGATCTCATAAGCTGTACACCGGAGCGCTTTATTTCTATTGCTGACTCAAAACTTCAAGTTCAAATTCTTGCTGGAACCTTCCAAAATGGTAAAGATTTCGACAAAAGTAGCTTAATGAATGAGCATCAAGCTGCCCGAAATGATCTCCAGTCCATTGTAGAAAACGTAGTTGGAAAACTTGAACTGACGGTGGACTCTGACTTGCTTGCATTTGACGAAATCACACACTTTCACTCAATGTTTGAAAAACCTTACCACAGCGATACCTCTATGCTCTCGACTCTGGCACATCTTACGCCTAGTCCGGCTACAGGAACACATGATAACCACGTACAGTTTGTGATTAAACAATTAGAAGGTCGAACTCGTGGTTACTATGGTGGTTGCTTTTTTCTGAGAACTCCCGGTTGTCTTGAAAGCCTGGTATCTATCCGTTCTATTTTCCATCTTGAAAAGAGCGAAGTTGGCGAGATGATTGTGGGAGGAGGGTTAAAGAAGGGATCAACTTTGAGTAGTGAATCAACGGAACTCATCTCAAAGGCTACTAGTTGTGCAAAATTACTAGGTGTCAAGTTAGGAAAGTGATAATGAACTCATTGCAAAAGAAAAGTCTGGGAAAGACAGGTCTTTTGGTGACTAGTCTGGGGCTTGGATGTACTTCCCTGGGAGGGCTATATGAGGATATGTCAGAAGAGCAGTCCTTTGAAGTAGTCCATCGCAGCCTAACGCTTGGATTAAACTTGTTCGACACAGCACCTTTCTACGGGTCAGGCAAAAGCGAAGAGCGATTGGGTAAGGCTTTAGCACAAATCCCTCGTGAAGACTTTATACTTGCTACTAAGGTAGGTCGTGTCTTGGTGCCAACTTTAGGTGATGATCGTGGCAAGAAAATTTTCGTCAATCCGCTCCCCTTTCGACCAGTCTTCGACTTCAGCTATGACGGCGTCATGCGCTCATTTGAAGAAAGCCTGATCCGTCTGAAGAGCGATCGCATTGACATTTTGCACATCCACGATCCCGACGACCATTACAATGAGGCTATTAAGTCAGCATATCCGGCTTTGGAAAAATTACGCACTCAAGGCGTTATCCGAGGTATTAGCGTCGGGATGAAGCAGTGGGAGATGCTAGTGAGATTCGCCCATGAGGGAGACTTTGACAGTTTTTTGCTAGCTGGTCGCTATACCCTGTTAGACCAAAGTGCAATGGGAGAACTTTTCCCCTTATGCATGAAGAAGAACATTGGCATTATTTTGGGCGGTACTTATAACAGTGGAATTCTGGCAACAGGGGCACAGCCAGGAGCTAAATATGATTACGCAGATGCTCCATTGGAGATCCTTGAACGAGTAAGTCGTATAGAAGCTGTGTGCGATCGCCACCAAGTTTCGTTGAAAGCAGCAGCCTCTCAATTCGCTTTGGCTCACCCAGCAGTCACGGCTATCATACCCGGTGCTGCAACACTAGAACAGGTGAACGAAAATTTTAGCCTACTAGAGCAGAAAATCCCTGATGACTTCTGGGCAGAGTTACAGGTTCAAGGGTTGATTAGTAAAGATGCACCGACACCGAAAGAAGCACTATAGCCTCATCATTGCCATCTAAGCAAAGCGCATCTATCAAACGAAATAAATAATTGTATTTGGAGGACTAAAATGAGTAAACTCAGTTCAGGTTGCCGTCCCTATGAATTACCTGGAATAGAATGTCTGCAACATAACCGAGTTCAATGGCAAGTTGCGCCTTCAAGAGCAGCACTGTTAATTCATGATATGCAGAAATACTACCTTAAACCTCTGTTGGCTAAAGGTGAAACACCGGGTAGACCTTTAATTGAGAACCTAAAGGTAGTAAGGGAAACTTGTATCGCGACCGATATACCTGTCATATACACGGTTGGTCGTCCCTGTGAGCATGTTGAAGAACGTGGTTTGCTTTACGACTTTTGGGGAGGTGGGATGACGAATACAAAAGACAATGTCGAAGTTGTAGATGAAATTAAGCCTGACAATAACCGTGACCATATCATAGTCAAGCACAAATACAGTGCGTTTTACAAAAGCAATTTGGCAGATATCTTGAAAACTTTGAAAAAAGACCAGTTAATTATCACAGGTGTTTACAGCCATATTGGCTGCATGGCTACTGCACTTGATGCTTTAATGAGAGATATACAGGTTTTCTTTGTTGCGGATGCAGTTGGAGATTTTTCACTCTCATTTCATATGTCTTCAATTGCCACTGTAGGTAATTGCTGTGGACAGATTTACCTAACCCGGATGCTCAAGGAAGCTCTTTTCTCCCCCTTTTTTGATTAGTCAGCGCAGGTATATCTCGTGTTGCAGTACCTGTGGCAGGATGAAAAGGGGGTTACGGAATTAGTCTTTCACCAACTATGAGAACTTGTAAATTAGCTTGTCATCTGAGTTGAACTACTTTCTCGCGAAGCGAGCTATTTTTATCTAGAGTATGATATTTGCAATGCGATCGCCTTTAAGCACCTTATTACCCAAAGTTTCTACTTTGAGTCCGCCTGTTGCCGGAGGAACAAGCTTGGCAAAACAAGGGCGATCGCTTCACATATAGACAAAGATATTTCATCTAGCACTAATTTTTGAAAGTGGAAATTTTAGGTAAAATGTTCTCAACGGCATATGCTGACTCTACTTGATGCTGAATATGCTTCCCTAAAACCATTAACGATAAATTATTCAGGTAATGTGGGTTATGAACCTGAAAAGTCTAACTTATTCGGTATTTGCTAAACCTCTTATTTATATAATACTGGGGTTTTTATCTATTATTGATACATTACCATTAGTATTAGCCGATACTACAGAACCGCCAAAAAATATTGATTCTGTTATTACTGACCATAGCTTCTCAGCGTTACCCCAGAGTCATAGGAGATTACAGACCAATTTTATACTAGCACAAATAGGCGATCGCGACGATCAAGAGCGATCGCGCCTCATTCAAGAAGCAAATGTTTTTTATGGTCAGGGGAACTTCGCAGCTGCAGAGGAAAATTTACGCAAGTTAACTAAGAAATTTCCCAAAGATGCTTTTGGACACTATCAACTAGGGAATGTCCTTTATCAACAAGAAAAAGCCGAAGAAGCAATTGGTGAATACAAACAAGCCATTCGTCTCAATTCAAGCTATGCTCTTGCTCATAATGCGATGGGCATTGCTCTTGCTAGCCAAAGCCGCTGGGAAGAAGCTATTGCAGAGTTTCAAAAAGCACTAAAAATTAACCCAGAATATGCTGATGCACTAGCAAGTCTAGGACAAGTGCTGTGGCAAAAAGGCAACCGAGATGAGGCGTTGACATCTGTGAACAAAGCTTTGAATATTTTTAAGGCACAAAATAGACCTGATAAAGTTTACCAAGTTCAACAGCTTTTACAAAAGATGAAAACAACCGAAGATCCTTCTGTGTCATAAAAAAACTCTTTGGCGAGATGCCAAAGAGCTTGAGAATAAGACTTGCTAGAGTTTTATAGGAGCAGCAAATTCAAATTATGCAACGAACGAGGACATTACCTGATTGCGCCATTGGCGGTAGAATTAGGAATCTGGCAAGGGCGGTATCAAAATGCAGACCTACCTTGGTTACGATGGTCGGATGCACAGGGAAATTTACTTCCTTAAGGTGAAGAACGCGCTGAGGTTGAACGACAAAAGGCTGAAGTTGAACGACACAAGCGCGAGACAATTGTAGAGAAGTTACGCTCCCTGAGTCCTGAACAACTCGACGCTTTGGGAATTGATCCCAAAATGTTGGATTAAGATAAACTCCTTCAAACAGTGAACAGTGAACAGTTAAAAAGTTAGGGAGATTGAACACGCCACATCTGGGGCGTCAGCATCCCCGCTCACTCTTAGTGGCTCCCCAACTGAAGTGTACAACGCAGTAGTTGTTGGGGTTTTAGAAAGGCACGTTTCGGGTAAGAAATTTCTTACCCGAAAGCTGCCGCCCCAACAGAGCACTACACTGATAACTGATAACTGATAAAGGAAACTCAAAATGAAGGTGTTCAAACCAGCAAAAGTAAAGATAACCAGTGGAATTTGTGCATCTTTATTCTTGAGTTTTGCTCTCGGTACACCTTTAGCCAGTGCAGCCAATACCGCTGGCGACTATCGACAATTAGGGCTTTTGTATCGTCAACAAGGACGGCTACCTGAAGCAATTACCGCAATGGAAAAATCTGTGGAACTCGAACCCAAAAATCTTATGGGACGAGTTAATTTGGGTTGGACATTGCATTTAGCTGGACATGATCAACAAGCCGCACAATCTTTATGGCAAGCAATATATCAAAAGCCTACCTTTGTTCCTGCGTACAATGCTTTGGGAATTGTCTATCTGGTTGATAGCAACTTAACAGCAGCAGTTCTAGTTCATACTTTGGCAGCAATTCTCAAGCCAGATAATGAAATTGCCTATTTTAACTTAAGTTTAGCCTTGGATAGATTACAAATTTATAACTTAGCTATTCTAACTGCCAACCGTGCTGCTATTCTTGAACCAAATAATCCTCACCCTTTAGTTGCGAGTGCGATCGCCTATTGGGATAGTGGTTCACAAAATACCGCCAAAAAAGTTTATACCAAGGCTATTTACCTAGATTCCCGGTATAGCGATAGAACTTTTTTGGTTAACCTCAAGCAAGCCGCTTTTAGTCAAGAGCAAATAAAAAAAACAGAGTTAATACTGAATTTTAAGGTGAATTAACATACACTATAACAGCTAAAACAGTTATAAGCTTTTTTATACCATTTGCCATGACACAAACTGCCCTCGACAGATTTTGGGAGCTTGCAGGTGGGGCGATAGCCCTCAACCCGGAAGCCTTTAATCTGATTCAAACCCTACCCCAAGCTTCAATAGCAGCGTTATACATTATACTCGTTGCTGGGTTTTCTCAAGCTGTAGGTCAGGGGACGGTACTATTCATTAACCGAGTCAGACCACTTCGCTTTCTTCTGAGTCTATTCATTTCATCTGTGTTATTTGTATTCACCGTGTTATTTTGGGGTTTAAGTACATGGCTGGTGAGCTTTATACTATTTCATGCTAATATCCCCTATGACATCGTGTGGTCTACATTAGGATTCGCTTACGCACCGCTGATATTGAGTTTTTTAGTAGCATTGCCTTATTTGGGTGTGGCAATTCAAGTCTTGCTTTCTATTTGGACACTGTTAATATTTGTCATGGGCTTGCGTGTCGCCATTGGTATTGGTATTTGGCAAGCGCTGTGGTGCGGTGTGTTGGGATGGGTTGTCTTTCAGATTGTGCAGCGCACTATTGGACGACCAGTTGCAATACTTGGCAAGTGGCTGTCTAATACAGTGGCGGGAACACACTTGGTGACAGATATGCAAGGAGTAGAACAACTTCTGCAAGCAGGACCGCAGATATTACGTAGGATCAACCAAAATAATACAGGTGATAAAGGAGACAACACAAGAGTATGAATGTGAAGCGAGTGAGCATATTTTTAGGAATTGTTTTCATTGCCGTACTTTGTACTGTACTCTTTCCGGAACTGAGTCATCTGTGGTTAGGTTGGTACAACGCTTTGGGAGGTGCGTTAAAGCTAACAGTCGATTTGTTGCAAATTAGTTTTATAGCCATCCTTTTTGCTGGACTCCTAGCACCCCTCGAAGCCTTGGGTTGGTGGGCTGGTTGGTATGGTGATAAAGTTGATACTAAACTCAACCTAGGAATATTAGAACAAGAAATTCCACCGCAAACGAATGTTGTTCGTTATGTTATTTACCTTGATGGCATTGGTCAAGCTTCATTCAAGTACTTCCCAGATGGCGATCAGTTTTTGCATGAGTTAGCGATCGCTTTACCAAATAATATCGTGCTCATTAAAGGAATCATCCCTTATTCAGTCTTCAATCGACCACTGACCGAAGGTGGAATACTTTCGCCCTTTTGGCGCTTCGCTGAACGACGCAGTCAATCCAAGAATGGTAGTATATTCAACGCTTTGCTCACTTTAGCGATTAATATTCGCAATTTGCTTGTTGTTGCGGTTTCTGCTGACCAGCGCTTCGGACCAATTTATAATCAAGGTACAGCGCAGGTTATGTACAATAGCCTGATTAACCACGGTTACAAACCCGGTAGCGCAGTCCCAATTACACTGATTGGTTTCAGCGGTGGTGGACAGATAGCAATGGGAGCACTTTCTTATCTCAAGCAAGCACTAGACAAGGCACCTATTGAGGTCATTTCTTTAGCTGGTGTAATCAGTGGAAATACTAATGCACTATTGGCGGAACATCTTTACCATCTCGTCGGTGACAAAGACCCAGTTGAGCGCTTAGGTCCGATTTTGTTTGCAAAGCGGTGGAAAGTCTTCTTCTTATCCTACTGGAACCGTGCAAAACGGCTAGGTAAAATCAGTTTTGTTTCACTCGGTCCAGTCGGTCATATGGGCGCGGGGGGTCCTTTAGATGCCAATAAATTCTTAAGTGATGGTCGCAGCTATCTGCGTCAAACAGTTGACATCATATCAGGAATTTTGCGAGACGAGTATCCCTACAATGAAGAACTCGTGATCACAAAGCTTAGCAATTACGAACGGTATCGAGAAGCTGCGTTTAATCGACCAGAATACTATCCTTTAAATCAGTCGGTCAACACAGAATTTTATGAACCAATCGCCCCTTGGATGGGAAGACTAATTTTACCGCCTCAAGATCAACGTGAATCAGGTGTTTTGTTTGAAGTGCATCACGCAGATGCGAAACACAAACATCTAGTGGGACAAATTGTGTATTTGCAATGGATTGACGATCCCGAATCAAAAGTATCAGTTCAGTCAACCAAAAAGGATGTTCACTTCAACGCGGAAGCACTATACAACTACACACGGGGGAAAATTGTTCCGATTCGGATAAATCACTGGCGTCAGGTGACACCATTGGAGTCGCTAGCTGGTTCAAGACCGAATGATGATATAGTCGTGAAGCTGCGCGAGCCGATTGTGATGGAACAGAATGGGAAAATCACCCTTTCCATTATCAGTGAACCGGTGCAAATTTCTGGACGCTTTTACGGATTAGTTAAGTTTTTGCAGCCCATCCAGCCAGGAAGTGAACAGTTCCGAGTTATACATTTCAATCGTGCTTCGCGTAAGTTTAACTCTGTTGAGGAAGTCGTGCTTTTGCCTGAGGTGATTCCTTCTGACCAAAACATTTCTTCATCAACCAAGGATGGTCTGGAAAAGTCTCCCCTGAACGAGACAGGCTGGTATATTTACGGTGCAAAAAACGCTGCCGGAATGTTTGTTGTGCAGGCGATCGCCCCCCGTGCTTTGTTGCGAGTCCAACCCCGAGAGGTGGTTGTTGGCAGAAAACTAGCGATGGAATTTCTCAAGAAACGCTCGTGGAATAATATCATCACAAAGAAAGGACAAATACAATCTGTGCTTTTGAATCGCAAGAGTAAAGATATTCCGCAAGCAGTGTCCAAATGGCGTGAAGGTGAGTGTGCTTTGCTTCTACACGTTTATGGCGGTATTGGCGGCAAAAAACGAGAAATCGCAGCGAAAGGCCCTGTTTACTTTGGTCATTGTGCCTATGGAGTGGCAGAAGTGGTGCGCGAACCCCTGACAGGAGAGTTACGCTTTGAGATTGAGTATCACCAAGTTTATTGTCACAACGTTGATGGGCTGATTGCAGGAACGCTTTCTTGGACTCGTTATATGGGCGATCGCCAGTTTGGTTGGTTAGGAATTCGCCCCGTTTGCGATACGCTGATAAAATTAGATGCTCTGACAAATGACTACGATGCCGATGAAGTCAAGCGTACACTGTTGGGAGTTTTCATCCGTGAGTTGGAAATCATGACAGCGCGTTACCGGATTGGAGATGGGATGGGTGCAACTTATGTCGGTCCTGCAAACAACTGTGCTCAAGATTCTAACCAGGCATTATATGCAGCGATTAAAGTTATTCAGGCTGCGATTCAATTCGATGCTAAAGATATTGCGTATGCGATCAAAAATAATCCGGAGTTTAAAAACTGGTTACTTCGTCATCCTGAATATGCGACTAGTTTTAAGCAGTTGGTGAAGTTAGACAAAGCGATCAGACATGATCTGTTACCCTTTGGGATAGCACGAGCTGACTGGGAGGACTCTTCTACTACAACTATAGGCAGTTCTCTTGAGGACAGTCCTCTACAACAAATCTTGAAAGCTTTGGTGAGTTGGCGAAGCATTTTGCCACGAAAAGCCAGTGATAGCGTGACTGATATATTTCATAAACAAGGAGCGTCCTTATGGATACTTAGCACTAGCCAGGTAGGTAACTCAGATCCAGAGATTGCGGCGGTCGCTCCTCTTACCTTTTAAGATATTACTACTTCTTTGGCTTCACGAGCATCGATCATAACTCATATCATCTGGCTTTTGGTTTCACCTATTTAGTTATAGGAAACTAAAGCGGATTTGAGGTAATTTTTTAGAACAACTAATAAATTATGATCTGCTGTGAATATCTCGATTCTCGTAAAAACGTTTATTGCTGTCTTTGTTCTTGCAGATGCAGTTGGTAACATACCAATACTTTTGGTTCTTACTAAAGGCATGGAACCAGACAGCAGAAGCAGAGTTATAGATAAAGCCATAGTCGTAGCTATAGCAGTGCTTTTACTCTTTGCCTTTGGTGGTCAATTTATATTACGTTACTTGGACGTCAGCTTGGGATCTTTGCGAGTTGCTGGGGGGCTACTGCTGTTGTTGATTGCTTTACAAATGCTTCAAGGAGACTTAGATACACCCGTTATTGATCAAGAACGTGATGTTGCAATTACTCCTCTTGCCTTGCCACTGCTAGCTGGACCAGGTACTCTGACAACAGTCATGCTCTTGATGTCGGAATCTCCCAGTCCACATCTTAGCGTCATCGTGGGTATTGTCGCGGCAATGTTTGTCACTTGGTTGATTTTGCGTTTGGGGAGTGGTATCGACAAGTGGATTGGCGTGGAAGGAGAAGTTATTATCACCCAGCTTTTAGGTTTTTTGCTAGCAGCACTGGCGGTGGAAATTGGCAGTACTGGAATTAAGGAGTTGTTTTTCACTAAGTGAACTGCCCTAGAATACACAAAACTTACACACGAACAAGGTAACTATAGTCATTGCGACCGAAGGGAAGCAATCGCAACCCGCTCTTTTAAAGTAGCGCGTGCGTAAGTCCTAATACAGCCAGTGCTATCGTACAAGCAGAAAATGCTGATTTCGGTACTTGGAGAAAAAAACAATGAAGCGCGATGAGGTTTTAGCAATTGTCGCAGCTCATCGGCAGCAGTTGCAAGCAATGGGGGTAAAATCTTTAGAATTGTTTGGTTCGGTGGCACGGGATGAAGCTGGTCCAGATAGTGATGTAGACTTTCTGGTAGAGTTTGACCGTCCAGTGGGATTGTTTGATTTCAGTAAGGTACGGCTCTACTTAGAGGATGTTTTGGGGTGTTCGGTAGATATGGGAACACAAGATGCTTTGAGGGAACATTTAAGAGAACCTGTTCTTAAGGATGTGATTCGTGCTCTTTAGAGAATGGTGGCTTCGTATTTAGGATATTTTAGGCGATCGCACCCCGGTGGCTGATCCGTACCATCGCGTTAGGTGAGGGAAAGAAAACGAACCGCGAAGGCGCGAAGGACGCCAAGGAAGAAGGAGAAGGAGAGAACTTTCCCGCGCTTACCCCCTCATCTGCTCTGGTATCATGTTCACTTGAATACTTGTCATTGCGTTAGCGCAGCGTGCCCGGAGGGCATACGGAGCGATAGCGGAGTGTAGACGCGTTTGCGCAGCGCCCCCTTAGGGGCTAGCGGCTTCCCGATAGCCGTAAGGCGTGGCGTCAGCCATAGGGTAGCAATCTCAAGCCCTCGCGATTGCTTCGCTGCACTTCGTTGCGCTCGCAATGACATATCGTAAGTAATTAGCCAGACATGATATCACTCCAGCCCCAACTGCTGCTTTAACGCTTTTGGCACCTCCAAAGCTTTCTCCAACCCTTGCACATTCTCCCACCTTGTATATTCATCCCACCAGATATCTCCGAAAATTTCATCGCTGAGGTATGCGCCGCTGAGGTCTGCGCCGGTCAGGTCTGCGCAACTAAGGTCTACGCCGCTGAGGTTTGTGCCGCCAAGGAATGCGCCGATGAGGTTTACGTCGCTGAGGTATGCGCCACGAAGGTCTGCGCGGCTAAGGTCTGCGCCGCCAAGGAATGCGCCCGTCAGGTTTGCGCCCGTCAGGTCTGCGCTGGTCAGGTCTGCATCGCTGAGGTTTGCGATGCTGAGGTCTGCGCCGCTGAGGTCTGCACCGCTGAGGTCTGCGCCGATGAGATTTACGCCGATGAGGTCTGCGCCGCTGAGGTCTGCGCCGCTGAGGTCTGCGCCGCGAAGGTATGCGCCCGTCAGGTTTGCATCGCTGAGGAATTGCCCAACTACATTGTTAAAATTTCCGAACTTAATACAATAACTGTAGTTGATGATGGCAAACAGTTGGTCTGTAAACTCAACTTCTTCATCCAGTTGACCAGATGGATAGAAGTGAACTTGTTTTTTAAGATCATCTCGCTCTTGAGCATATCGATGCAACTCCAAAAGCAAAATCATCACATTCAAACCAGCATATACATCTACCTGGCGCTGACCGGTCTGAATTCCGTGTTTCTGCAGTTCTCGCGTCTTTTTCTGGGGTAAAGTTTCCTCTGGAGTGTCAATAAATTCCCCCTCGCACCAACGATGATAAAAACTTTCTAACCTTTGGAATAACTGCACTGGTCGAAATTCATCACTTGCTCTCAGCAATCCCATCAGATATTCCACAATTTCTGGTGTGATTCCACCGTAGCCGAGTAAATCATAAATTTGCTCGTGCAGTTTCTGCTCGTCAGTATTGAAAGTTTTTCCCCGTCTACCTGGTTCTGTCCATTCTTCCAAACTTTGTTTCAGTCGTTCAGCACAAAGAAATTCTCCAAAACTCTTGTGGAAAAATTCAACTCCACCGCTGGTGTGAGACTTGAGATAAAAAGCACTCAATGCGGTTTTCAGCGCTTCTTCTCCCAGTCCTTTTTCTGCTGTTTCAATTAATTGTCTCGCTTGGTCATCTTGCTGTAAGCGTGCTTTCACCATCTGCATGGAAGCACTTTCTCCCCCGGACTGCACGACACACAGTGCAGCTTCTGCTAACAGTCGCCGTAATGCTTCTGGGTTTTGTTTGGTCAGTTCATAATTTAAATCAGGGTGGCGGGAGTCTGAACGTTGTTTTGTCAGTACCCAATCTAATGCTTGTTCATAAACTAAAATTTTCGCTGCTGTATCGGTGGCTTGCTCAAATTTGCTAATATCTAATTTGTCATCTCGATGCATAGCCGCCAACATATACAGCAAGAGTGGCTCTTTTGCCAACTCCTTAACTTGCTTGGGACAACGGTTATTTTTTTGTAAAAACTGCTGAAATGCTGTACTTTTATCTGTGTTGAAAAGCTTTCGCCAGTTAGCAAACCACTGGTTTTGCAATTTGTCATCCATTTCGGCAATTTCCACCCGTTCCAGATTCGGTGGTAGGCGGTCAATGCCATGCAAAGCCATTGCTCTGCCTGTAATTAAGACTCGATGTTTGTCTTTATTCTCGTTATAATCCGATAAAAATTTGCCTACTTGTCTGAGAAATCTTTCGACACTTTGGTTATTGCTGCGTTCAATTCGTAACTCATCAAATCCATCTAAAATAAACAAAAACCGCTTGTGAGCATCAGTCAGCCAGCCATCATCGCTTTGAGCGAAATCATACTTTATTCTTGAGCGCAAGGTTTCTTCTAAACTCGGCTGAAATTCATCGATATCGCGCAGGCGAATCAAAATTGGTGTCCACATCGGATGTAAATACTGCCGCACCCAATCAGCAAACATCCGACAAAATACACTTTTCCCTCTTCCTGGTCCACCTTGAAGAAAGATGACTTGCTCTTTATTCTTTTGGTCTAGGAGAATAGTTTTAGCCCAAGTTTCTAAATCAAATTGCGCTGAATTATCATCTATCTTACCATTTTTATCAACATTTCTCGCCTTCAGCGGTACATAAATATCTCTAAAGGAAAAGGTTTCATTAAATACTGCTTCATCTGGTTTTGGAGCAATTTGTTCTTCTAGATACTGGTCGATGCTGTCGTTTTTTCGCAGTGCTTCTAGTTCACCATTGGGATATAATTCTGCTAGTGGTTTGACGGAATCACCTGCTTGTAACAATGCGTCAAAAAAGTGACGATCGCTATTGCTGGCAACTAAGTTAGCAAATATCAGCGCTTCATTTTCCCTTGCTCCTATTTGTTGCAACCGTGCTGATAAGACTTGATTATATTCTTGCGCTAATTGTGAGTCAGGGAAAGAAACGATTGCTCGCCTGGTAGCTTTAGCATCTAATTCAAAATCACCAAGTTTTTTCAGCTGCTTTCTTACCGCTTCTGTCTCAGCTTTGCTATTCCAATCAGCTAATATACTTTTGTTTTGTGGTAAAGATATAATTTCCTTGAAACTTTCAAGATATGCTGCCTGACTGAGCAAAGTTACGCATTCTTCCAGGGTTGGTTCTTTGCGAGTAATGTGGCGATACAACCTGAGTATAGCTATGGCAATGGGCACAAAAGGTAAGCCTGCACCCACCACCTGCGCTGTTGGTGAACATAAGACTTCCAAAAGAGAAGAAGACTGTTCTACCAGAGGTTTCAACAGTTCCAAGTTTTTACCTTGCTCTTGGAGGGTTTTTGCCCCTTCCAAAACTGCCTTGCTAGACTCAGCTGTTGTCTCTAACGTCTCGGTTGAAAATAATTCCCTAAAACTTTTCCAAATTTGCGATAAGCGCTTTCTCATGCGCTAACACCTGTATAATTACTGACAATACAAGTTATAACATAACGCAAATTTGATAAAGCTTTTCTCGTTCCCTGGCTCTGCCAGGGAACGAGGAACAGGCTAAAAGCCCCCTTTTTAAGGGGGTTGGGGGATCTGTTCTCAATACTTTTCGGTTAAAGGGGAAGGGGTAAAGGCAAAGGGGAAATAGCTTAGTTTTCATCCCTTTTCCCTTTCACCTTTTCCCCTTAACCAAGAGGTATTGGGTTGGGGGATCTCTTCTGCGTAAGTCCTATTTCAAATCAAAAATCCCTATCCAGCAATTCCCAGCACTTTCCTTAGCACCACTTGGTCTTCGGACTTGGCTTTGAGGCGACCATTTTCCAAATCTCGAATCCAACTTTGGCTTTTACCTGCCATTTTCGCCAATTCTCTTTGGGAAAGCTTGAGATTTTTCCTTGCTTGCAAAATCTGTTCACCTAGCAGATACCCTGCTGTGGTTTTTGATTTTGTTCGATTTTTTGTTGTGCGCTGCTTTTTTTGAGATGTAGTGGTTTGTTGCTCCCAGTCTGGAGGGAGTGTAAACGACAGAATTCGGGCATTCATTAACATATTCCACTTGCCACGGGGAGCTGTATCCGTTAGGCTTGTCTTTGCGCTGCCGTCCTTAATCCAAAACTCTAAGGCATCATCAGGATCTTCAGGAATATCGACCAATTTCGCCCATAACGGTTGAATCGCTGCTGGGTATGTCACCGGGTCGAAAGCTGGTTTCATACCATAGTGATTGAGGACTTCCAAATCGTTTTCAAAAGTTCGTAGCAGTCGCTTGCGTTCTTCTCGTTTTCTGCAAGCAAGGGTGACTTTCTCTTCACCGTAAGCAACACGCAGCAAGGTGGGAACTGTAATCCGCTGTTCTTTTCCCATTTTAGTCTTAAACAACAACCACAGCATCAGTCGCGCTGCTCCTTCGTGTTGCTGCCAAATACTCATGACAGTCGTTAACAGGGATTTGGGCAAACTACCATATTGATAAAATTTGGTTTGTTCTTTGCATCCTTGTTTGTTTAGGAAATACTGCGCCCATATACCTGCTTTGACTTTAAAAGTGAGTCCAACCAAATATTTGCACCCCAAGTCATCTTCTTGAAAATGATGGTGAGTTTCTACTAAGTGCCACAAACGGCTTCCTTCCACTGAAAATCCCCTAATTCGACCTTGTTGGGGCCAATTAAGCGAGGTGATCAGCGAGCAAGTTTGCTGCACCAAGTTTTTCATTAAACTCAATTTAGTAGCTTTGCTCAAGTCTTTGCGTTTCTCTAGCCCTAAATATTTCTCAATTTGGCGATCGTCGATGGTGAAGACTTGCTCCCAAGGCTGATCTAAAGCTGTTGCATGAGCTGCAAAAATCAAATGCATACAAGTTGCTCTGATATCCAGCGTCTCAACAACTCCTAATTCTGTTGCGAGTTCGCTTGCATTGCTTGGTTCGCTGATGTGAAATGCGATCGCCCCTCGTCCTTGGTTCACTTGTCGGCCATAACACGCCTTTCCGTATTCATCAATTTGCCAAGGTAGTGAAGATCGCTGTGCGAGTACATTGCAAGCCTCCCAGATAGCAATTGCCGATGCAAATGGGTTGCTCTTACCGTTGGCAAATAAATCTGGGCTAGTAGCATCTCTGATATCAACTTTACATCTACCTCTTTTGGCTTGCATGGGAATGGGCAAGTTAATGGGACAACTAGCTACACATTGAGGTTTGGAATAATAGCCTTCGCAGTTGTTACATAGACTTGGGTCGATCCAGTATTCATTGTTCTCTAATTTTATTGCACCAGTAGGACATTGGGGACGGCAGTTGTCACATCCAACGCAACTGTTGTTAGGAATTGTATAAGACATAAAACTTTTTCCTACTTTAATCGTTGAGATGTCTGGCTCAAGTCTCCCCTGGATGTGTCCTCTTAATTGACTACTCACTACTGACTCACTACCACATTGTTTTTCCGACAATAAGAAATTTTACTTGCCGTACTACTTAACCACATCCTTATTTGGTTCGCGTATTCCATTGGAAGCTATTTAAGGCTTGTAACCAGAGCCTAATTTTTAATATTTCTTACTCTCTAATATTTCATGAATATTTATTTCAGTTTGTTACTAATGAGCGAAACATGAGCTTGTGGATCTTATATATCAGAAGTCATTCAATAACTTTTTTGGTAATGACAAAAATGAAAACTTGTTATTGAATAACAAGTCTTCATTTTTTGTTTATTTAAAACCGCCTTTAAATTTTTAATAACTTATCAAAACTTTTCATATGTAATTATTGTTACTATTTAATAGAATATCTCAAATTTTTATGTTAAAACCCTTAAAAATAAATTTTAAAAACCAATATCAAACTAAGCATAACTACCCTTCAACACTTCATTTCTCATCTACTTGTATTCAGAAAATATAAAGCGTTAAGAAGAATGGACGATTCTTCAAAATGATGTCATTCATTATGTATTTTTACAAATTTTGAAATCAAAATCAATATTTTTTTGAAATTAAATGTCATTAGTTTTAAAAAAACTGCTTGTTGCAAATAGAAGACTCATTTATCTGTGTCTGTTGAAAATAAACAACAATAGTTTGAGCTTGCTCATTAGGTCATAGTACTCAATAGATGCAATATGAAAAAACCTATTTCTTAAGAAGACTCATTTTTTCTAGATGCTACAGGTAAATCTGGTTTTAGAGAGAGCATCCCATTTTTGTAAATTTGTAGCGCGGAAAAAACAAAGATTCTCCCATTGGCTTTATTTTTGGACTTCTTCGGATGATCCTGTTTTATATAAAAGCCTTTTTTTATAGTTAAAAGCGACAATATAGGACTCCTATTTGATTTTTGAAAAAAACTCAGTATACCTTTATTGCTTTTTTCCTGTTTCCTATTCCCTGCCCTGACGAGTTGTTCAAAAATCAAACCGGATTCCTATATTAGTAAATAATTGCATTTGCAGAAAAATATTAAATATTTGCTTCTTTTCGCTAAGTCAGGGGACTTTAATCAAAATAAAAATATAGTAAATAATTCATAAGATAAAAAAAAGAGATTATGTTAGGATGAGCGTAACAGTCAAACAGATGTGTAACGAGAGCAGAAGGTAACTTCATGGCAACGCTAACAGGATTAACATTTGGTGGTAAAACTTGGACACCCAAATTCGTTCAGGAAATTGACCAAGAAAAATGTATCGGCTGTGGTAGATGTTTTAAAATCTGCGGTCACAATGTACTGTTGTTGAAGGCAATGAACGAAGAAGGAGAATTTGTCGAGGATGAGGATGATGATGAAATTGAAAAGAAAGTCATGACAGTTGCTAATCCAGATAACTGCGTGGGTTGTGAAGCTTGTGCCAGAATTTGTTCCAAGAACTGCTATACTCACTCCGCATTAAATAACTAGAGTTTTTGGGTTGTTCAGAGGTAGGTTCAAAAGTTGCTGTTTAACCCTCCGGGTATCTCCTCCACAAGACGCGCCTTTGAACGCCATTTTGCCAAACTCCTGAACACAGACATTGGGCATACAACACAAAGCGCCAAGACGGCAAGTGGCTCACAAAAGTTTTAAATTTAGGTATCTAGAGAACAACTTCTCACTTTAATAGCAAGGTAACGAGAGGGGAATATTTAAAGTTACAGGAACGTAAAAGCAAAAAGTTCACAGCAAACAAATCCGTAAATCTTAAAGTGTAAGCTATTAACAAACAAAAACTTGCTGTCCAGATAGCCTAAAGAATTACCAAGACTAACAGCAACCTCCTCTACAACTCAATTGTCTTGAAGTGCAAAGCTTCTGTATGAAGAGTTGAGAGATAGTTTTCCGTTTTTTGGGGGGAAACAAGAATTAAAACATTTTAAAATTCCCCCACCTTTTCTAAAAAAAAGTGGAAAATAAACTTGGTTAAAACAATCGCTAATTGCGTCATTAGTCATAAAAAAAATGACTAAGGATGCTACTAGCTATTAGCCATGTAAGCAAAAGACACAACTATTGAGTTTACTCGCACGAGAGCATACATCAAAAGCACAGGATGCGGTGTACTGAGGTAAAACCCAGAAAATTACACCTTCAACGACGTTTTACCGACCAGGTATTTATGGAACAAATTCCTGTTTCACTATGGACCCTAGTTGCTGGGATAGTAATTACAATTTTCAGCATTTGGGTTGGACAAAACCACAGTCTACTACCTATACAAGCATCGCAACAAGCGCCTTTGGTAGACGGGTTTTTTGGCATCATGGTTTCTATTGCCACCGCTCTGTTTTTGGTGGTAGAAGGAACTATTGTGATTTTTTTGGTTAAGTATCGTCACCGTCCGGGAGATGATACAGATGGCGTGCATGTTGAAGGCAACTTACCCTTAGAAGTTTTTTGGACGGCTGTCCCATCTATTATCGTCCTCTGCTTAGGAATCTACAGCGTTGATGTTTTTAACCGAATGGGAGGGTTTGAAGTGGGGAGTCATCCTCATATGCCCCATTCCCCAGCTCATGTTGCCCAAATGCCAGGAAGTGCCATTGCTGCTACTCTAAGTGATGCCTCACTTGATGAGTCAGAAATCCCTTCCCCAGCACCAATTCCTAAAATTGGTATTGGCGCAACTCCCGCAGAGCTAGGTAAACCAGCTGATTTGGTTGTCAACGTCACCGGAATGCAGTTTGCTTGGCTGTTCGACTACCCCGAAAGTGGAGTGAATACTGGAGAATTACACGTTCCAGTTGGTGCTGACGTGCTACTCAACATTTCTGCAACGGATGTGATTCACTCGTTTTGGGTGCCACAATTCCGGCTGAAGCAAGATGCCATTCCTGGTATTCCAACACAACTGCGTTTTGTCGCCACCAAACCAGGTACATATCCAGTAGTTTGTACTGAACTTTGCGGCGGCTACCACGGCTCAATGAGAGCACAAGTTGTTGTTGACACGCCTGAAGAGTTTGAAAGCTGGCTCTCTGAAAACCGCATTGCCCAAAAGCAAGATATGCAAAAAGCGGTTGCAATCAATCCAGCAGACTTATCCACATCAGAGTTCCTTGCTCCCCACGCGCAAGAAATGGGAGTCACATCTGCAACTCTGGCTCAAATTCAAAAATAGCTGTAAGGAGTCAGGAGGAGCCAGCATTGCAGGAGGAGGGTCTCCCGATCTAGGGCTCTGGCGTTCAGAATTCAGGAGTCAGGACTCAGGAGTCAGGACTCAGGAGTCAAGAATTATTATTCTGCCCACCTCCTCATCGCCCCATCAGCTTAAACGAGCAAACTAAATGTTTAGCAGCTTATGACCCAAGTAGAACTTCCACGTAACACTCCACCCGAAGACAATCGATCTGCTAATCAGACGGTTGTCCAAAAACATCCCAAGGCGTGGAAATGGTACGACTATTTTACGTTTAATACTGACCACAAGGTTATTGGTATCCAATACCTGGTTACGGCGTTCATATTTTATCTGATTGGTGGACTCATGGCTGTTGTCATGCGTGCCGAACTGGCAACACCAGATGCAGATTTAATCGACCCTAACCTGTATAACGCCTTCATGACCAATCACGGGACGATCATGATTTTCTTATGGATCGTACCCAGTGCAATTGGTGGATTTGGTAACTATCTAGTGCCATTAATGATTGGTGCTAGGGATATGGCTTTTCCCAAGCTGAATGCGATCGCCTTTTGGTTAAACCCACCCGCTGGCTTACTACTAGCAGCTAGCTTCATCTTCGGTGGCTCGCAATCTGGTTGGACAGCCTACCCACCCCTAAGCTTAGTCACAGCTAACACCGCTCAAAGCCTGTGGATACTTGCCATTGTCTTGGTGGGAACATCCTCAATTTTGGGTTCGCTGAACTTTGTCATCACCATCTGGAAGATGAAAGTTCCCAGTATGAAATGGGACCAATTACCCTTGTTCTGCTGGGCAATTATGGCAACTTCCGTGCTAGCACTTCTCTCCACACCTGTGTTAGCAGCGGGGTTAGTGTTGCTGTTGTTTGACATCAATTTTGGGACATCGTTCTTTAAACCAGATGCAGGCGGTAACGTTGTTATTTACCAACACTTGTTCTGGTTCTATTCCCATCCGGCAGTTTATCTGATGATTCTGCCTATCTTCGGCATCATGTCCGAAGTGATTCCAGTTCACGCCCGTAAGTCAATCTTTGGGTATAAGGCGATCGCCTATTCCAGTTTGGCAATCTGTGTCGTGGGTTTATTCGTCTGGGTACACCACATGTTTACCAGCGGTACACCCGGTTGGATGCGGATGTTCTTCACAATCTCCACCCTGATTGTTGCAGTTCCCACTGGCGTCAAGATTTTCGGCTGGGTTGCTACCCTTTGGGGCGGTAAAATTCGCTTCACATCAGCCATGCTTTTCGCCCTCGGCTTATTGTCCATGTTTGTCATGGGTGGCTTAAGCGGCGTGACAATGGGAACAGCCCCCTTTGATATGCACGTCCACGACACCTACTATGTGGTGGCGCATTTCCACTACGTCTTGTTTGGTGGTTCCGTGTTTGGTATCTACTCCGGAATCTATCACTGGTTCCCCAAAATGACCGGACGAATGGTGAATGAATCCTTAGGTCGTATTCACTTTATCCTCACCTTCATTGGCACAAATCTCACCTTCCTACCCATGCACGAGTTGGGTTTGCAAGGAATGCCGCGACGAGTTGCCATGTATGATCCGCAATTTACTTCCATCAATGAGCTTTGTACCATTGGTGCTTATATTTTGGCAGCATCGGTGATTCCCTTCACGATCAACATTCTCTGGAGTTGGATTGCTGGAGCAAAAGCAGGTGATAATCCTTGGAATGCTCTGACTTTAGAATGGACAACCAGCTCACCACCACTGATTGAAAACTGGGAAGAATTGCCCGTCGTTACTCACGGTCCCTACGACTACGGCTTGAACACTCACAGTGCTCAAGTACAGCCATCTGCTGCGACTGAAGTCGGTGCTTAGTTAGTCATTTCATTCCCGCTCCTAACCGCCAGGAAATTTATTTCCTGGCAGATCAGCTCTTGTTAAATCAGTGAACAGTGAACAGTCAACAAGGGGTGGAGGAGTCCGTTAACTGATAACTGGTAACTGGTAACTGATTGTTGAACACTTATTCACAGCGCAGACGATATGGCTATAGCAACATCGACGAGTGCAGAACATCATCACGAAGAACATCCAGATTTACGAGTATTGGGGCTGTTAGTGTTTCTCATCTCTGAATCTCTGATGTTTGGTGGATTTTTTGCCACTTATTTATTCTTTCGAGGCAGTACCGAAGTTTGGCCTCCAGAAGGAACCGAAGTAGAGTTATTGTTGCCTGCAATTAACACTATCATTCTGGTTTCTAGTAGTTTTGTGATTCACTTGGGTGATACAGCAATTAAAAAGAATGATGTCCAAGGTATGCGGAAGTGGTACAAAATCACCGCTATCATGGGCGCAATTTTCTTGCTGGGTCAAGTTTTTGAGTATGTAAGTTTAGGATACGGCATGACGACTAATGTCTTTGCCAACTGTTTTTACTTAATGACTGGATTCCACGGTTTGCACGTTCTTATCGGAGTGTTGTTAATTTTGGGTGTAGTATGGCGTTCCCGTCGTTCCGGTCACTATTCTGCCAGCAAACACACTGGTATTGAAATGGCAGAAATTTACTGGCACTTCGTAGACATCATTTGGATTATTCTCTTCACCCTACTGTATATTCTCACCAGGTTTTAAATTCAGAATCGGGAATAGGAAATTGGTAATACCTATTCCCCATTCCTAAAGGAGAAGTCTTATGCAAGTTGATACCGAACAATTTTCATGGTTTGAGGTTCCAGAGGACATCAAACAGTTATTGATGTTGGCTGCAGAACATTGGGAAAATACCTCAGAATCAGAAAATTATATTAACCAAGCTTTAGTAAAAATGCAAGACAGCACTGATGTCTTAGTGGCAGCATATAGATACTTTTTCTATAAAAATAACTATCACATGGCGTGGCTAACAGCAGTTAAAGTTGTAGAAAAAGTTAAAAATTCAGAGCAATTACCCGATAATTGGCAGCAACTTAAGCAAATATTAATTACTCGTCAAGAAGAACCAAACATTAGATTATATCTAAATGCTTATGCAGCTTCTGGACTGGTCTTGGCAAAGCTAGGAGATATAGAAAAAGCTAAAGAAATCAGCGCGAGAGTCAAGGAAGTAGATAGAAAAAATGAGTTTGGAGCAAGCATTATATACAATATTTTGACACGCCCAGTCGAAGAAGATGAATAAATTATAAGTGATAAAGTCTTAAGTTGATGACCAAGATATCATTTATTATACGGTAGAAAACATATGAAAGGAAGGGATTGGCTTGTCACTGAAGACGGGCAGTATCAAACCTGTCAATCTGTCAGGGCATGGGACTTACTCAGAGATAATTATCGCTTTTATCGATTCCTGACTGAAGTAGAAGATGTCCTCAGTGATACTGAAGACCAAACCAGCCATCTTCCAGAAATTCGGATGCTAGTCAGGCGGTTAATTGTTAACTCGTACTGGGTACAAAGTCGATATTTAGAGCCTTCTTCTAAAACAGGAGTCTCTGTTGTTCTTCTTTATGATGAGTTAGGTTTTCCATTTACTGTGCAAACGGTAACATTTGCACCAGGAACGTTATCAACCATTCACAATCATGGAACTTGGGGTGTTGTCGCTGTGTTAAAAGGAGAAGAAAAAAATACATTTTGGCAGCGAACCCCTAATTCAGAATTTCAGGATAAAATTGAACGAACAGGAGAATTAACTTTATTTCCAGGGGATATTATTAGCTTGACTCCTGATGCAATTCACAGCGTGGAAGCAGTGGGTTCTCAACCAACTGTGACCTTCAATATTTATGGTGAAACTCGTATGCAAGATCGTTTTGAATTTGATACAGTGAGCCATACTGCTAAGAATTTTTAATCTTTGAATTTCTCTGCGTTTCTTTGCGGTTCAAAATAGTTCCATACCGGATGTTTGCAAGAAATTAACTAATTAGGAGGATACTATGGCTACAGTAATTTTTTATGAAAAACCAGGCTGTCAAGGTGGTATTAAGCAAAAAACTTTGCTCACAGCGGCAGGTCATCAAGTCATAGCATACAACATGCTCACTGAACCTTGGACTGCTGAACGTTTACGCTCATTTTTTGGCGATCGCCCTGTATCTGAATGGTTTAATCGTGCCGCAACACGGGTAAAATCTGGTGAGATAGTTCCGGAAAATTTGGATGCTCAAACAGCCTTAATGCTGATGTTAAAAGAGCCACTATTAATTCGCCGTCCTTTGATGGAAGTCGGCGATCGCCGTGAAGTTGGCTTTGAGGTAGAAAAAATAGATGCTTGGATTGGCTTAATGCCCAAGGATGCAACTCTTAAAGACATTACTGAAAAACTGATGGATCAAGATTTGCAAACTTGTTCTCACAAGCCTCAACAAAAACATCAGCCAGGTTCGTGCAAGCACTAAATGAGTTTCTTTACTGGTGAGATGGCTTGGGTGCATTGCATTTGGTGCAATGCGCCCTTTTTGCTCTTGATCAAACTATGTCTTTAGAAGGATTATACATAATTCCAAAGAGTGCTTTGTTAAAAACAATACTTTCTTTAAGATAAGGTTAACTGGCATGAAATAAATATAGGTAAACTGATGGAAGATCAAAATCAAAAAGACAAAGACAACTTTCTTTATCCTCGTGGTCGTTACTATGGTCAATTTAAGCCCCAAAACTTAGTATTTAATGCCAATCTCCAACAATTCGCTCAAAAAATCGGCTATATCACGTCCTTAGAAACGTCTGGGAAAATCTCTCCCTTAGATGCTTACAAGCAGATTAAAGTGCTCTGGAAACAGTTAAAACACAGCAAAAAAGAGCTTGGTATTGGCAACGAAGCACCAAGTGAACCAGAATCACCAGATGTGACGTGAAATTCGATGCATCACATAACCAAATCTTAACCAAATAGATCTGACTTTAATATACGACAAGCTTAGTAAAACCCTTGTTGTATTTCCTCTGCAACCTGTTTAAGCCGACGCAGTTGAGATTGCATATCTTCTTTTGTCCAATTTTGGGCAAAGGTTTTGAAACCCCAACTGATAAGAGGATTGGGAATTTGGAATTCAAAACGGTTAACCAGACATGTCCCTTTGTCTAGAGGTTGACATTCCCAAGTGTCGCGCCCTTTAAAAAAACCCTGGAACTCCCACACAACTAAACCTGGCTGTCTTTCCACGACTGTGCTATCCAATGTCGGTTTTATGAGTGGTATTTGAATTACAAACCGACTTCTGCTACCAACATTGGTACTCCACACACCAATAGGTTCGCAACGCAAGACGGGATTCAGCCAGCGATGCATAAGAGTATTTTCGGTAATGCAGCGTTCCACAGTTGTGGCTGTGGCGTTAATTTGAATTGATTGTTCAAAGACTTGAGACATTCCACATCTTTTTTGGTATGGCTGCATTTAGAGTAACGCGAAACTCCGCACTGCCAACGGATTTGTAAATTATAGCAATAGCCATATACGTTAGGACATATAGCAGGGAACGCTTAACGCTTAACTCTTAAGGCTTAACTCTTAATTAGTTCATGTCCGAATCTACCTGGCAACTGCTATAACAACTCGGAATTTGGAATATCTTCTGCCCAGACGCTGCGCTTTCGTGCCCTTGGTGTATTGCGTATACTGAGTTGATAGTATTGAAAGAAACGAGTACAGTTTTTGTTAAGCGTTAAGGGTTAAGCGTTCTCTAACTCAACTTAGTTAAGTTCATAAATCAAACCGGATTCCTATATATGGTATAAATACTCTATTGTTTGAGAAAACGAAAAAAAAAGTATCAAAGTCAAAAAATTACTCTTGATATTCATTTTTCTGTAGAACTTTGCTGGTAAATTTATAGACAAAACACTGCTAATTTACGGAATCGTAGGATTATCAGGACAATTCACATCAGAAGCATCTAAGGTGTTTTCTGTAATAACACTCAACTTTAATTCTGAACAACCATGAACACAACTTGGCAAGACATAACCCAGGTGATGGAAGTTGGTTTATCAATGAGGGTGCAAAGTTTTTTAGCACAATCGCCAACATTACCGTCGGAACAACCCGATGCGAAAAGTTACCTGCAAACGAGTCTACAACAGGTGCTTAATTTTCTGCCCCAATTGCTGGGAGCAGTGCTCATTTTGTTAATTGGCTGGCTGATTGCTGCTGTTGTATCTGCTGTAGTACGCTCCGTCCTCAAACGCACCAATATAGACAACCGGATTGCTGCAGGGGTAGCGGGTGGTCGGGATGTTCCCCAAATAGAGACATTTCTCTCCAGCTTAGTTTTTTGGGGCATCCTGCTTATAACAATAGTTGCCGTTTTAGATACACTGCAACTTAGGGTTGCTTCTCAGCCGCTGAACAGTTTTCTCAATCAAATTGGTGACTACTTACCCAGATTGGCCGTGGCTGCGGTTATCTTAGGAGTCGCCTGGTTAGTGGCAACCTTAGTCAAGCTAATAACAGTACGTGGTCTGCAAGCGTTGCGAGTAGATGAACGATTAAATCCACCACGAGATGATGTACCAAGTCTCAATGAGTTGTCTTTGAGTGAGACGATAGGCAATGCTCTGTATTGGTTTATCTTTTTAGTCTTTCTCATGCCATTGCTTGAGAGCCTAGGCTTAACTCAGGCATTAGAACCAGTAAAAGTTCTTGTCACACAGATTATCTCAATTGTGCCCAATATTTTGGGTGCAACATTAATTGCAGCGATTGGCTGGTTTGTGGCTAACATAGTGCGTCGGATTATCACAAACTTACTGGCAACAACAGGAATTGACAATTTGGGAAATCGGTTTGGATTGAGTGCAACTTCAGGAACACAATCCTTATCGATGATTATCGGTACAATTGTTTATGTCTTGATTTTGATTCCTGTCGCAATTGCAGCACTCAATCAACTGCAAATTCAAGCGATTTCCATACCAGCAGTCTCAATGCTGCAACAGATTCTCAATGCACTGCCGGCTATCTTTACAGCAATAGCTATTTTGATTGTTGCTTATTTTGTTGGACGGTTTGTAGCAGAATTGGTAACTAATATCCTTACAAGTATAGGATTTAACAACATTTTTTCTGCTCTAGGTCTGCCATCACCCAGCAGACGAGTCGTCATTCCACAAGAACCAACAGCACCTGCGATATCAAACCGCACACCGTCGGAAATTGCCGGCATTATCGTCCTTGTTGGTATTATGCTGTTTGCAACTTTGGCAGCAGTTAATATCCTGAACATTCCAGCGCTCACAGTATTGGTGAGTGGTATTGTGATAGTGTTGGGGCGCATTTTGGCTGGATTGGTTGTATTCGCCATCGGTTTGTTTCTGGCAAATCTTGCTTTCAGCATTATCACCAGTTCTGGGAATCGCCAAGCACGGGTTTTGGGACAGATCACCCGGATTGCGATTATTGCCTTTGTATCTGCAATGGCACTGCAACAGATTGGTGTTGCTAGTGATATTGTGAATTTAGCTTTTGGACTTTTACTCGGAGCGATCGCCGTTGCTATTGCATTGTCGTTTGGTTTAGGTGCTCGCGATATTGCCAGAGGACAAGTCCAAGAATGGCTTGACTCCTTCAAAGGAAGAAATTAACTAATTGTTTGCTATCAAGACGGACGATAATCTCTGCGGCGTTAGATATTAACCCGTAAAATTTGTCAAGAGTCAAGAGTTATTCTTAACCGGAAAACTCTTGGCTCTTGAGTACCTCAAGAAAAAACTTGCAATCTGAGGTGTTTTCACCGATTTGTCGCAAATAATGTGTAAATTTTTATGAGTTTGAAGATTATAAGCAACAATCTAAAGGTATAATTATATAGAAAAACAAAAATTAAGGGAAACAAACAACAAATCTAGAAACAGCGAAATATAAAAAGAAGTAGGATTTCACGAATCGTTGGAACTATTAAAAAGTTTTGCAGCAAACAAGCAGCTTTTTCTTGACTCAGAATCACAGAATGCAAAAATAGCTGCTATTTTCAGAAAATATTTCGGGAATCACCCTTGATTGGGTTGTAGTTAGCATTGAGACTAAGACTTGGCTGAGCATAAACTCTAAAACCATGAGTAGGAGAAGATAGAACCGTGGGTAGACAGGGCGTTATAGCACTGGCTATTCTACAGGTGACTGGCGTTGAGGTTACATCTGTTGTACCGACTGACGTCGAGCTTTTCTCCTATAGGCTCCTATCCGTACAATCTTAAAGGGTGGTTTCCGGCTAAGAGTCTGCGACTAGAAGTTGGGAAAGTTTTCAAGTGTTTAGTTAAAACTCATCTACTTATGCTTAATCAAAATCGTCAAAAAGCCCCAATCACCAAGAGCCAGTTCAAGAAATTAGCTTGCGCTGTAGGAATTGCTGGTGTCACTACGCTGATCAGTTTTCCTGTGTTAGCCAAATTTTATCCTCCTATGGCTCTTTTTCAGCCTTCAGCTCATCGCAGCTATCCCTACCGCAACTCTGAGAAAAGCATTGCTGATACACTTGCTGAAAATAAGAAATTTGCTAATCTTTATCATGAGTTGAAACAAGCAGGTCTTGTGGATGAATTGAAGAAAGGTAATTACACAATCTTTGCTCCAACCAATCAAGCCTTCAATACTTTACCTAAAAACGACTTTAATCGATATAACCAGCCACAAAATCGAGCCAGAGTGCTGAAGTATCATCTTGTTGCTAGTAAAATTACTGGTGAAGACAAAGACCTAAATGGTAAATTAGTCACAACTGTTGAAGGTGGCCAAATCAAAATAACTGTTGACCCACAAGACGAGACAGTCAAGCTGAATAATGCGATTGGTAAGCATCCTTCTATCCAAGCGAGCAATGGTGTGATTATTGAAATTGACAAGGTACTTCTGCCCCCTGGGTTGTAGAACTCTACTTCTACGGGTGAGCGATGATCGCCGGAGGCGCAGCTACGCTTAACGCCTTCAAGGTGGCGGCTTCTGCATCCTCCGTATATGCCCGAAGGGTTGCAGCCTCCCTTTATCACAGCAAAATTGACACCAATGGGCACAGCATGCTGTGCCCATTGGTGTGTGTGGCTTATTGCCAATTCCCTACAAGTACAAACGGTGCCCAGTAATGTGGGTGAGTGTATTCTGGATTTTTCTTCAGAGCTAATTGTGCTTTCTGCAAGGCTTGTGCTTTATTTATATTTGCCTTTTTGGCTAGCTCTAACTGACGATAAAATTCACCCATGACTTCAGCAGTACTTTTATCCTCTACAGCCCACAGTGTTCCCAGTGTACTGCGCGCCCCAGAACGCACCGCAACTCCAGCCAATCCTAAAGCAGCTCGATCATCTCCACTCGCTGTCTCGCAAGCACTGAGAACCAATAATTCGATTGGTGTCCTCTGGTACTGGCTGTTCCCTCGCAGTAAGTCACCCAACTGTTTAACAGTGATGCGGCTATCCCAAGCAAGGATAAAGGTATCCTCAAGCTTGGAGCTAAACCGACCATGAGTTGCTAGATGGACTATGGGAGGAACACGAGATGCAGCAATCTGTTTTTTAATCTCGGCGCTAGTAAATTTTTCGTTGAGGAGTTCCCGAGATGAAACTCCAAGTTTTTCGATATTATCCAGTTCGACTTTTACGTTCTTTAATTCTTTGAAACCCTCATGTGCAGGAAAGTTCGGACGGATTTTGCTGAGTCCGGCTGTTAAGGCTGTTAAACCAACCTTTGAAATTGGTTTTGGATTCACTAGCTGCAAACTAGGTGTTACAGCAATGGCATACTTTTCTAGTAGATACTGCTTGCCATCGTAAAGGATACCCATAGGGATATTCCGCAAGTCTCCATCCAGTACAAAAACCAAAGTCTTGACTTTACTATTTGCCAACTCCGTTTCCAGTGGTTTAACCATCCAGTCATACAATTGTTTGTATGTGGACTGAAAGCTCTGGACTTCACTGACAGGAGCTATGAGAGAATCCCGCACATTATTTACAGTTTGCTGAAGTTCTCCTGAACCTAGAGGAGCTGTATGAAGGATTGGATCTCGACCTGGTAGGCTAAGAATAACCTGTAACCGATCTGCTGAAGCAATTGTATAGATAACTGCTGTTGTTTTATCTATTTGATCAATCTGTTTAGGATTTGCCTCAACACAGGCTTCTCGGAAAAAGTTGTTTAGTTCAGCCAGTTGCAGAGATTCTATCACCGTACGAGCTTGAACTAGGCGTTCTTTGATTTCGTCATTTTTTGTTGTTTGTTTTAAGGAATCTTTTCCAGCTTGTTTTAAGGAATCTGCTTGTTTTAAATCTAACTCAACCAACTCTCGATAAACTGGTTCGACATCATCCCGAAAAGAAAACTGTACTTCTGGGTTGATTGCTACTAATTCATTGCGTAACGACTGAAGGGCATTATATGCTTTGGTGTAAGCGGCGATCGCATCTGAAGTATTTCCTTGATCTCTACGTATCCGCCCTAACTGCCAGAAATACTGGTAAGCTATGTCTGGTGTTGAAAAACTGGAATCTAAACTCAGAGCCTTTTGTGTCAATTCTTCTGCTTTGGGTAAATTTTGCTTCAGTTGATAGAGTTTGCCACGATTTCCCAAAGCATAAGCCTCGGCTCTTTTGTCTGCCAAACTTCTGGCTTGTTCTGCAGCTTTCACCAATATCCTATCAATGTCGTTAAAAGTTGGGAGTTTGGAATCTGGATGAAGTGGGAATTGTTCTTGTTGAGCTAATTTGAGTAAATTCTGAGCAAAGTTGATTTGGAGGTACACTCCTGTGCGGCTAGCAGACAAGTTGTTCAGTTCAGGATTGAGCTTGTTCCATAATTGTTCTGCTTGTGATATTATTTCCTGATTCTCTGCTTGCGAAAAGTTATCCAACTCTTGTGATTCTGACGATTTTTTTGGTTTCAACTGGCTCAACAACAGGCTCAGTTGATTCAGTTGTGCTTGTTGTTGCGCAGTTGGCGATGAAGACAGTTTGACGACTTTGGTGTAAGAAGAAAGTGCTTCTCGTCGATATTCCTCTCGTGTGCTGCGAACTATTTCGCGTTCAGCTAACCTACCTGCTGTATTGCCTAAACTCAGATGAACAGCAGCTTCCTCTTGGGAATCATTTAATTTTTGAGCTTGCTTCAAACTTGCGTCCAAAATTATTTTAGACTGCTCTAATTGACCTACGAATCGCAGCAGTTCCCCGAGACTTCGCAATCCCACAACTTTGTATAGAGAAGGACGTTGGAGTTCAATGACTTGAAGTTTTTTCGTGAGTTCTTCTGGAGTCAATTGACCTAACTGGTCACAGCTTTTAACCCTGAGTTCTTGATTTAAAACTTCTAATAAAGTACTACAAGCACGAGGATAAAGACCCAAATCTTGCATCGCTTGAGCTTGATTTATCTTGCTCTGTGCTAATTTTTCTGGTTCATTCGCTCTTGCATAAATCTTAGTTGCTTCTTGCCAAGAGTTGAGAGCATCTCCTGTTTGACCGAATTCTCTTTGCAAAGATCCCTGAATCTCCAAGCTTTGAGCCAAGACTTTTAATTCTTGTTTCCCTTGTAATGGTGTTTTCAAAAGTGCCAAACTGTCTTCAATTGCCTTTTTAGCTTGTTCCCACTGTCCCAGTTGTTGATAGCTTAATGAGAGATTGCTCAACGCCATTGCTTGATTTAATCTATCTTTTTTAGCAGCAAAAACACTCGCTGTTTGTTTCCAAGCCGATGCTGCTTCCGCAAATCTTCCACTCTGATAGAATTTAGTTGCTTTGTTCGCTAGTTGTTGTGCATCATATGGAGATTGGACAATTGAGGTTGGTGAAGTTGGGGAAGAAACTTTAGCCGCAACAACAGGCGAGATTCCTGAGAGGATAAATAATAAGGCTGCCAGAACAAGCGATCGCTTTTTATATATTCTTTTGGATAAATTTCGTATCTTTCTGAGTAGATATTTTTTAAAAATCATATTTCGCTCCTTCTGTCAAGAATATATAATGATTACTAATTCCTAGGTTCCGTCAACAGACACATGCCTCAACGTACAGCACAACGACTAGCAAGTATTAGTTGCTCAGTTGTAAGCAGTTTTAGAAAATCTTGAAGAATTTACCAAGTCAGAATGGGCTGCCCTTTTGCACTCTACAGGAGTCAGCAAAGATTTAGTGAGGGACTTAAACCCCCCTATTTAGATCTTGCATCTTGACTTTAGTACCTCTTGAACTTAACGTTCAGGGCTCATAGCCAAAGTCCGTTAAAACGGATCCAAAGATTGACCAAGTCGGTTAAAACGGACTTGAACTTTGAGCCAAGAAATTTATTTCTTGGTGGACAAGAATTATGCTGCAAGAATGGTATGAGTATTGTACGTTTAATTTGGTTGTTTTACTTGTGAAGAATTTTATCTGTCTGCAGCGCAACTATTCGCAGGTGTTTGCGGTTGACGCTGTGGGCCAGTTTTGGTGGGATCATATGCTACCAGCACCACCTGACCTTTTTCGTTATATATCCAACCTTGAGCAGGTATTATGCGTTTGACAGGTGGACTGGTAGATGGTTGCGTGTAAGTTGCAGTTGTTGAACCTACTGTACTGGCAATAGGCTGAATTAAATCAACGTGCACATTGTCACTACTGAGGATTTTATTGGGGTCAGTTGGAAGTCCGCCACGTCCGGTGATGGTAAAGCTGCTACCAAAACCTTTGGTACAGGGATTTTGGGCAATCTGCTGTGCGGGGTCGATCACAGTTTCTGTCAATTCAAATAATCCTTGACTGGGATCAATCTCGGGTGTGTTAAATTGCACAGTACCACTAAACTGTGGACCGCGTTCGGAAGTAGCACTAATCACGCTATCTGGAGAAAGAAATCTATTACCTTTAGTTGTAATGTTTACCTTCCCTCCATAACCTTGTTGGGCATTGGCTGTGATTTTGCTATTTTCCAGGGCAACTAAGTTATCAGTATTGATGGTAATATTACCTCCATCAGCTGTGGCTGTGGCATTTGTCGTGATATTGCTGTTGCGGCGCAAGATTACGTCGTCAGAATTCAGGATAATGTTGCCCTGTCCTGCTGTGGTGTTGGCGTTAATAGATGCTCGGTTGTCAAGTTTGATAGAGTTAGCCGTAACTGTTAGCAAGCCTGCACCTCCTGTTCCTAAACTGCTAACACTAACTTGTCCGTCGTTAGTCAAGTCAACAGTACTAGCATTAATATTTATATTGCCGCCTCTAAACTTGCCTTCTGTTGTTGCTGTGACAGCACCCTTATCTGATATACGTAAGTTACGACTATTGATAGTGATATCACCAGCATTACCTCCAGCTAGTCGCTTACTAGTCGTCGTCACGATACTATTTTTAAAGTCGCCAGAGCGATCGCTCTTCGATATCTGTGGATCACTCCCTGAAATTTCTACTTGATTAGTACCATTAACCAGAATCCTACCAGATTTACCGCCGTTGAAGGATCTAGATGAAACTTCTGTCCCAGCAGTTATGAAAACAGATTGCCCGCGAATTTTTATGTCTCCTGCATCACCTAGCGCTGGGTTGGTCGTCCTTCCACCTGCACTCCCAACAGCTGTATTGACCAAAGTATCTTGTAAAGAGACAGAACCTAAGGAGGATTCTATTACGATGCTGCCGGAATTTCCTTGACCAAAGGCTTGGCTAACCAAAGAGCTATTGTTTTTTGTAGACACAGACTCATTGCCTTGCAATGATATACTTCCGCCATTTCCTCTAAAGCTGCTGGCAATCAAAAAAGCATTATCCAAAGAGATAGAATTATCTGCTTTGAGTGATATATCACCGCTTTGTCCCACACCATTGTAGGTGGAGATAACTCTATCATCGCCCTTTTGATCCTGCCCAGTTAAAGAAATCGAACCTGTGGCTTCTAGTGAAATGTTTCCGGAACGTCCCTGTCCTTGTTTCTGTCCTTGTCCGCCTGGACCAGTATCTAATGCAGCAGGAAGAGCAGAAGTTGTTGGAGTACTAGCCTTATTCGTGATGGAAATATCACCAGCTTTAATATTGATGTTACCTGCATTGCCAGTAGCACCTTCATCTACAATATTAGTCACTCGGCTGGGATAGTTAATAGTCACTTTCCCAATCGCATTGAGTGTAATGTCTCCTCGTGGTGAGTTATCTGCTGTTAATCCTTTGCCAACGCCAGCAGAAATATTTCCTCCCAAAAGGTCTATATTTCGCGCATTCAGGACGACACTGCCTGCTCCTCTTGCACGTACATCAACAGTTGCACCATTTATGAGCGATATATCACCGAATTGCACTCCCACAGGAAAACTCAAGCTTCCATTACTACTCAACCCAACTATTCCAGGAGCAGATAATCCTGCGATCTCAACTCTTGCTCCTGCTGCTGTGATTGCACCACCATTTAAACTGACGTTACCACCTACGAGTGCGAAGGAGTTTCCTTGAGGAACATTAAGAACAGCAGATTGACTAGTGATATTTTGGGGATTATCGCGATACCTCAATCCAATTGGAACATTAATAGTTAACAATGGCGGTGCTTGTGGATCTGTTGCACTAAACTCAAACCCATTGTCAAATAGGAAACTGTGCGCCGTACTACCCAAAAATGAACCACCAATATTCAAGCTGGCATTTGGTCCAAAAATGATCCCTGCTGGATTAAGTAAAAATAAGTTCGCTTTGCCTAGTGCTCTAATCACACCATCAATATTGGAAACAGAACCACCTGTCACTCGACCGATAATGTTTTGCACATCAGTTGGATTCTGAAACACAGCCGAACCACCTGTAGGGACAGAAAACTCTTTGAAACTGTGAAAAAGATTTCCTCCCCTTCTAGTTCCATCATTGATGTTGAAATTTTTGCCATCAGGAGTGGTAACTGTCGTGGATACAGTTCCATCAGCAGAGACTTGCGCAACTGCAATAGTAATAGGCGCAAGACTGCCCATAGTGCATAGAGGTACAGTGAGTAAAGACAGCAAATATATTTTGTTTACGTTGTGCGATGCTCTGAAGGGAGCCACCGAAGGTGATCGCCTAAATGTTTTCATACGACTATGCATTTTTTCTAAAGATTTTTTACATTGATTCTTATGAGTCACAGCTTAACTTTGACCAAAAAGCGCGGGTGTAAGCGGAAATAAAAAACGATATTTTTGTACAACAAAGCCCCTGAACCACCAAAGGTGTCAAGCGCCCCACTGATTTATTTTTTACACCCCAACCCTCTTACACCCCAACTTCAAGACGCATTTACAGCAGTTAATTTGTTGGATAGGCACTGTCTTATCGATGACAATGGCAAATTTCCGGTAAGCAGTGCCTACCCGAAATTAGATTTGCCAATTGCACTCATCACATAGAGAGCAAGTGGCAAAAGATTGTATTAATTTTAAGTATTTTACGTTGAATTTGATTGTTCTAGTTGTAAAGAATTTTATCTTGTTGCTGCACAATTACTAGTAGGTGCTAGCTGCTCACGCTGTGGACCAGTTTTAGTAGGGTCATAACCTACCAGCACCACCTGACCTTTGTCGTTATATATCCAACCCCGTGCTGGTATTATCTTTTTGACTCTTGGCTGTTGAGATGGCTGCTTTTGTGTTGCAGTTGTTGAACTTACCTTACTAGGAACAGGCTCAATTAAATCAACACGCACATTGTCACTACTGAGGATTTTTTGGGGATCAGTTGGCAATCCGCCACGTCCGGTGATGGTGAAACTGTTACCAAAACCTTTTATACAGGGATTTTGAGCAACCTGCTGTGCTGGGTCGATCACAGTTTGTGTCAATTCAAATAATCCTTGAGTGGGGTCAGTTTCTGGTGTGTTGAATTGCACAGTGCCATTGAATTGCTGGCCAGCTTCAGAAATGGCGGTGATATCACTGTCTGGGGAACGAAATATACCTTGAGCTGTGATGGAGATTCTCCCCCCAAAGCCTTGTTGTGCATTAGCAGTGATATTGCTATCTTCTAGGGCAACTAAGTTGCCAGTGTTGATGGTAATATTGCCCCCGTCAACCTTACCTGTGGCGTTAGTGGTGATGTTGCTGTTGTTACGCAAAATTAAGTCGGCAGAATTCAGGATAATGTTGCCCTGTCCCCCTTTGGTATTCGCGTCAATAGATCCTTGGTTGTCTAGCCGGATGTCTTTAGCGGTTCTAACTGTTATATTGCCTGCAGCACCACTGCCAGCATTACTGGTAGAGATTGTACCGCCCTTGGTTAGAGAGAGCGATCGCGCAGTGATCTCAACTCCCCCAGCATTACCCACGCCTAATGATCCAACAGTGCTATAAAATCCACTTTTGTCTCCGTTCAGAATAAACTGACCATCTGCGGAGACATTGCCAGTTGCATTAACGGTAACACTCCCGCCATTTCCCTTTCCGGAGGTGCTGGCAGCGACTTGTGAGCCATTGGTTAGGTAAAAATTATTGGTATTTATTTGGATATTACCTCCATTACCATTGCCGAGGTTGTTTGTCTTGACACCTGTTGCGTTGAGATCAAACAGATCTGCGACTGTAATTTTGATTTCTCCACCGTTACCTGTGCCAGTTGCCGTTGTATTGCTAGAAATCGCTGAGTTTTTCACTAGAAAAGAATTTGCATTGATGTTGATTTTTCCAGCATCACCAATACCCGCAGTGCTTGTTTGTATACCTGCAGATTGCGGTAATTCCAAAGAACCTGCGACAGTGATGTTGATTTCTCCAGCCTTGCCTGTGCTATTTCCCTGCGCTTGGCTAAGAACACCTCCATTTTGAAGCCGAAAAGAATTTGCATTGATGTTGATTTTTCCAGCATCAGCCGTACTATAAGTGTTAGTAGTTATATTTGACCCCTTGCTCGTAAGAGAGTCTGCGACATTAAAGTTGATTTCTCCGCCAAGACCAGTGTTAAAAGCACGGCTATTGATACCCGAATTTTCAATCCGCAAAGAATTTGCATTAATGTTAATTTTGCCAGCATTACCTGTGCCAGAGGAGTCTGCTGTTATACCTGCTGTGTTAACTACCAATGGACCTTTGACACTCATATTGATGTCTCCGGCTTGACCTGTGCTATTTCCTATCGTTATGCTTACGAACGCTGAACCACCTCCAATCTCCAAAGAATTTGCACCAATGTTGATGTCTCCAGCTTTACCCTTGCCCCATGTCTGAATGCTTACACCACTCTGATTCTGAAACTTGATATTGTTAGCATCCAATTTTATTTGTGCACCGTTACCTGAACTGAAGGTGTTAGAGAGGAGGCTTGAGCGATTGAAAATTATAGAGTCACCAACAATCCTAATTTCTCCCCCATTTTTATCCCCAAGGGTATCAGATAATAGGAGTGATTCAGAATTGAAATTGATATTCCTCCCGAGTATGGCAATAGAACCGCCGCCATCTCCAGTAACATTCACAAAGGCTTTACCAGAAAACTGGATGTCTCGATTGGGTGTGCCTTGATAAGCAAGTGAAAAACCTTCAGATTGTGCTGGGACGAGATTTACAGTTTGATTGCTATCGAAACTACCGATTTCAATACGTCCGCCTTTAGACCTAAGTACACCACGGTTAACAGAAACATTTCCTCCTACCAGTGCTAAAGTTTTTCCGGGTTCGACTTGTAATCCTGTAACGTTCGAGTCAAACTTGCCACGGGGTCCCGGCTGGGGATTATAGACAAGTTCGTTCCCTGGTCCTTCTACTTGAATTGCTCCAGGATTATCGCGAAATCTCAACCCAATCGGAACATTTATCGTTAACAACGGCGGTGCTTGCAGCTCCGTGGCACTAAACTCAAACCCATCCTTAAACAAAAAACTATTCGCCGTACTCCCCAAAAATGAACCACCGATATTTAAGCTGGCATTTGGTCCAAAAATAATCCCCGCAGGATTAAGTAAAAACACGTTCGCCTTGCCGAGTGCTCTAATCGCACCATCAATATTAGAAACAGAACCACCTGTGACTCGACTAATAATATTTTGCACATCAGCTGCATTGTTGAAATTAGCCGAGCCACCTATGGGTACAGAAAATTCTTTGAAGCTGTGAAAAAGGTTTCCTCCTCTTCTTGTCCCATCATTGATGTCGAAATTTTTGCCGTCAGGAGTAGTGACGGTGGTGGATACAGTTCCATCAGGAGTTACTTGTTGAGTGACTTGTTGTGCTGTGGCTATATCTGGAAAAGTTAAACTCCCTATGGCGCATAGGGGTAAGGTGAATAAAATCAGTGAATGCCAACCCTGTTTCATCATGATCTCCAAATGTAAATTTCACTTACGTTTTCCGCCGAGGCAGCGCTTGATAAATGTCACTTTTTATAATAAAGACCACTGTATTGTTGTTCAAAGTACCATATTCAAAAACGCGGCATGCTGTACTTTTAGCCTTTTAAACTTAGGCACTCGTGACTAAAAATAAGGCTTTGCGATTGCTTCTTTTTGGTCGCAATGACAGAATGGCGTTATTTTTGCCTAAGCCCTGCCTGTCATGGTTATCAAAAAGGACTGTAATTGACTGAGAAATACAAACCTTGCTCTTGCAACGTTCGATCCCTAGAATTCACATCAGTTAGCGGGATACCGTAGTCAATGCGAGCATTCAATTTATCATCCATCTGCCATTGCAAACCCAAACCCACACCAATCAAAGTATTGGGATCAAGATCTGGATTCGGACGACCTCTGCTGGAATTATTCCAACCAACGCCAAAATCAATAAAGGGTATGAGTTGTAAAACTCCTTTGACTTCTTCTACCCGCAGAATAGGAAACCTCACTTCTGCAGAAGCAAAAAAGCCGTTATCTACCAAAAACTCATCTTGCCTATAACCCCGGACGCTTTGTATACCTCCGACGCTAATTTGCTCTAAGGGTACTAAGGCTCTGGTTGCTAATTGTATATCAGAACGTAATACCAGTAAGGTGTCTCGTGCTAAAAGCCGTATATACTGTCCTTGTCCACGCCAGGAGAAAAACCGACTATCAGGAGTTAGACCATTAGCAGTGGCGTCAAAAAACCCTACTCCCAGACTAAACTGAGAGCGAAAACCAAAGACTTGTTGGGAATTGCGCTGTGTATATTCCTGAATAAATCGCAGTGCTGAAACACGGGTTTCTCCATTCTTGTCTGCTCCTAAATTCTGGAAGACATCACCTCTTCCCAAAAGTGTCGTCTTACTTTCCTCTCTAGAAAAGGTTAAACCCAGCGCCAATTCCTGAGTCGGAGATTGGAAGATTGGCTGACGAAAACCAACATCAATGTAAAAAGAGTCACCCGTGATATCTATGCGGTCAAATGGTGGCTCAACGATGGTGGTGTCTGTAAATCCGCCTGCTACATTCAATGTGCCATTGCGAGGATTCACTGGCAGAGCATAGGTGAGATCCAGGGCATTACTTCCATCAGTATTTGTGTATGTTGCACCAAAGCTATCTCCCAAGCCGAAGACATTGCCTTCGGTGATACGGATACCCCGTCGGAAACTACCTACACTAGGTGCACGACCATTGTCAACAAAGAATTCTGTCCTAAACGAGTCTGCTTCTACGACATTGACTTCCACTAAATTCTGGTCTGAACGTGATCCCGTAGACAATTCAGCAGAAATATTTTTAATTAAAGGGTTAAGCTGTAACAGTTGCAGTGCTTCTAATAGGCGAAATCGGTTCAACGGTGTAGAGGTGGCTAGTGCGATGCGACTGCGTATGTAGTCTGGGTTCAACCGTCGGGTACCTGTGACCTTAATCTCTTCTACTCCACCCTCAATAATCTGAACTTTGACAACTGCTCCCTGTGGAGAAAAAGTTTGATCAGCAGGTATAAAAGCACCAGAATTGACATACCCAGCATCTGTGTAAAGCTTGGTGATAATGGTCTCTACTTCCAGCAGTTGAGCAAAGGTGATTTGTTTGTTGATGAATTGAGCAGTTACCTCACTTAACTTTTTGTTACTAAATATCTTTTTTTTGTTACCTACAAATTCAAACTTTGTAACCCTAATATTTTCAGGTACGCCAGAACCCGATTCTGGCGGCGAAGGTGTTGTGGGAGGTGTTGATGGAGTGACATCCAGTGGAGTTTGCGGTGATGGTTCTGGAGTTGGAATCGGTTGTGGTGGTGGTACTGGTGGTACTGGAGTGATAGGATTTGGAAGCTGAGATAGAATAGCTGATGAGCCTATACTTTTAGGACTACTTTTAGGATTATGAGTCGAAATCTGAAATTTGGGAGGTAAAACATTGCTCTTATAACCCTCATTGATCAAGTTCTGGGCAGAAACTTTATAATCAGGTAAAAATAAGTACATATTTATCAGCAATGCTACAGCTAAATTGAGATTACCAAATCCAAGCTGCCCGCCTCGATTCATATTATTGGCTCCTCACACGAAATTTTCGTTGCCATGATATAACTATGTAGCGTTCAAATATGAAACACTAGTTATGGATGATTTAAAATTTATTTACCACATTGGTTGTTTATTCGTACTGAAGTCATAATAAAATTTTACTAAGTGACGTAGCTCAAATCCTTGTATAAGCCATAAGTTATGAAGTAAAGATTTAAGAAAAAGTAAAAGTTTGAAATTTACTTTTGATAAAAAAATCAGCTAATGATTTCTTAACCTGATTGTTTTTCGCATAAAGAGTTGAAGTAGACAGTGAAAGTGTTGTCGTGTTAGTTCAGGAGATATAGGCAGAATCACCAAAATTCAAAATTGTATAAGAAGGTTATTATTCGTTAACAGATGCACATATTCTTAATTCTGTCTACCAGGTTTGGTTACATAGACATTATTCAAAAACTTAAAACTTAATGATATGAAGACAACAAGGGGAAAGAAAATATTGGGTGGACGCTACAAGATTGTCAGAGAAATAGCTCGAGGAGGTTTTGGTATAACCTATCTTGCTGAAGATACTCAGGCATCCAATTCCTCGTGTGTCATAAAAAAACTCGATCCTCAGAATGCTGATATTGAAACAGCTAAAATATTATTCAAAAGAGAGGCAAATGCTCTTTTTCATTTACTACAACAAAACCAACAGATTCCAAAATATTTTGATTACTTTGAAGAAGAAGAAAGTTATTATTTAGTCCAAGAATATATAGAAGGTAAATCATTACAAAATCTGCTTGAGAACAGATGGCCTAGGGACAGAGTTATTATTTTTATACGAGAAATTCTGGAAATTTTGAGATATCTCCATCGAATAAATATTATTCATCGTGATGTAAAACCTTCTAACATCATGCTTAGGAAGGAAGATAGTAAATTTGTCTTGATTGATTTTGGTGCGGTAAAACAATTAGATCCTAGATATTCATCTCCTCAGCAACAGTTATATACAACTCAAACCATGATTGGCACTCCTGGATATGCTCCACGAGAACAATTGGCAGGAAAACCAGGCTATAACAGTGACATATATGGTTTAGGGATGACAGCAATTCAGTTGTTGACGGGAATACACCCAAGAAATTTAAGACGTGATATTCAAGACAAAATAATATGGTCTGATGAGGTAATGGTCGATCATTTGTTAGCTTCCATTCTAACAAAAATGGTTGACTCAAACCCTGATGAGCGTTATCAATATGTAGACGAAATTTTCCGAGATCTCGAACAAATAACAGTCGTCGATGAACCTATTAATTACAACGATTTTACAACCGATACAGAAATTGAGTCACAACAAGTATCTGAATTCACAGCAAGACCATATGAGTCAGGGAGTTTGTTCAAGCTATGGTACCTTTTGATTGTCCTAGGAACAGCTGGAATTATCCTAATCGTCATAGAATTTATTAATCCATTTATCCGCCCTTTATATTCCTTGCATCAAGGTGATAATTTGCTGGATCTACATGAACCAGAAAAAGCTCTTGAACAATTTAATAACGTTATAACAATTCAACCAAATTCTGCTGAAGCTTGGGAAAAACGAGGAGAAGCTCTTTTTAGGTTAAGACGCCTTCCGGCAGCTTTACTTTCTTATAACAAAGCCCTGAATATTCAACCAGATTACATCAAAGCTTTAAATAATAAAGGTCAAGTTCTCTCTAACTTAGACAAATATCAAGAAGCCTTAGAAAGTCATGAGAAGGCACTTAAGCTTGATTCTAAGGATGCTGATGCTTGGAGTGGTAAAGGAATAGCTTTTCTTGGCTTGAGAAAGTACCAAGAAGCTTCCCTTGCCTTCGAGAAAGTCAAGGACATCAGACCAGACACGCCAAGTACTTGGTATGACATTGGTTTGGCAACAGAACGGTTGCAAAATCCACAAGCAGCTAGGCCATACTTTGAAGAAGCACTAAACTCTTATGACGATTATCTCAGACAAAATCCACAAGACCCAATTTCTTGGAGTGATCGAGGTAATGTCTTACAAAAGTTAAATCGTCCTCAAGATGCGCTTGTTTCTTATCAGAAAGCACTGGACGTCGATAAAAATTTCTATGAAGCTCTAATCGGTAAAGGCAATATCCTAAGTGGAGGAAACCCTCAAGAAGCTCTTGCAGCTTATAATAGAGCCAGTGAAGTTCGTCCAAATGATTATCTACCTTGGTATTATCGTGGAACTTTACTAGCACAGCAATTCCAAAAGAATGAGGAAGCCTTACAATCACTTGACAAAGCGATCGCAAAAAAAAATGACTTTTCTCCTGCCTGGCTGTCCAAAGGAATAGCACTGTCAGAGTTAAAACGCTACAATGAGGCACTGGCAGCATTAGACAAAGCTAAAGAGCTTGAACCAAAAAACCCTTATCCTTGGTACTACCGAGGAGAAGTCTTACAGAGTTTAGGAAAAAAAGCAGAAGCACAAGAATCATACAATAAAGCGGTTGAACTTGGATTTCCTCGCGACCAATTACCCAAAAATTAAAAAAAACAATCTAGAATCCCAGCGTTAGTAGACTAGGATTCTTGACTTGTTTGAGATATTGTGTTCATGGATAAAGACCGCGATCGCCAAGCGCTTGAGCCACACGACCAACACCCAGTGTGTAAGCTGCGAGTCTTAGAGGAATTTGCCTATGTAGTGATTGTTGCATGACTTGGCGGTATGCTTGCACCATTAACTGTTCCAATTCCTTATTAACGCGCTCTTCATCCCAAAATACATAAGAAAGACCTTGTACCCACTCCAGATAACTCACAACAACACCGCCAGCATTTGCCAAGATATCTGGTAGCACCATCACACCTCTTGCCTCAAGTGCTTGGTTTGCAAGGAGAGTCACTGGACCATTAGCCGCCTCTGCAATGATCTTGGCTTGCACCTGGTTCACATTATCTTCAGTAATCTGGTTTTCCAAAGCAGCGGGAATTAAGACATCGCAGGGCAAAGTTAGTAAGTCTGCGTTGCTAATTGGTGTTGCTTGCCCAAAACCAACAATGCTCTTACGGTTCTCGGCAGCATAAGCTTTTAAAGCTGGGATATCTAGACCATCTTCACAAAAAATTCCCCCAGAACCAGTCGAAACAGCTATCACTTTTGCTCCGGCTTCGTGTAGTAATAAAGCTGCTGCACTCCCGACATTGCCGAAACCTTGAATAGCTATTCTAGCCCCCACCAGTGACTGACCTTTGTCTGTCAGCGCCTCGCGGACAATAAACATAACACCCCGTCCAGTCGCCATTTCCCGTCCCCGCGAACCACCGATGGAAATGGGTTTACCAGTCACAACCCCTGGTACGGCGTGACCGACATTGACTGAGTAGGTATCCATCATCCATGCCATTTCACGCGCTGAAGTTCCCATATCTGGTGCTGGGATGTCTACAGCAGGACCGATATCTTTAATCAACTCGCTAGTATAACGACGAGTGATGCGTTCTAGTTCAGCAACGCTGTAGAGTTTTGGATCTATGGCAATACCTCCTTTGGCACCACCATAAGGAATTCCCAAGAGTGCACATTTCCAAGTCATCAGCATTGCCAGGGCTGAAACTTCTCGCAGTGTCACGGCTGGGTGGTAACGAGTACCACCTTTATAAGGACCTAAAATATCGCAGTGTTGTACCCGATGTCCAGCAAGAACTTGCACTTGTCCGTTATCCCGTTTCACAGGAATCGAAACCGTGACAACTTTACGGGGATGACTGAGAACCTCCAAAATACCTTGGTCTAGTTGCAATTCTTTTGCCGCTGCTTCTAGGTAGCTACAGGCTTGGTCATATGGGCAAATATACGCTGGAGACTCCTGATCCAATTTAGGCAGAGATGATGAAAGCATAATATTTTCTCCTCTTCGCAGTTAAGAAGTGCGAAGACTGTGAAAGCTTAGAGTTTTCCTGATTCACAGCATCTTTGCGAATCAGATGTGTATGCCTAGCATAGCTTTTTTTTCTTGAAAAAAACAGAATTTTGTATATTTCGTTACAGTTTTACTTTTGCTTAGCTTGTAACCAGCAATGCAAAGCAGAGAACATCATGTCAAGCTAAAAAAAGAAGCAAGTTTTATGTTCTGTGAGGCACAACTGCAATGACAACCACCCATGCTCAGACATCGCTACCTTTACCCCCTGGTAAGTTAGGTCTACCCTTTATTGGCGAGACAATTAGCTTTTTACGCGAACCAGACTTTGCACAAAAGCGACAGGAACGATATGGATCGATTTTCAAAAGCCATCTGTTTGGGCGTCCTACAGTATTCTTGATCGGAGCGGAAGCCATCCGCTTTTTGTTAACCAATGAGAACCAGTACTTTACTATAAACTGGACTTATAGTACCAGAGTTTTGCTAGGACCTACATCCCTATCAGTACAAACAGGCACTAAACACCAACAGCGACGCAAGCTGCTATCGCAAGCCTTCCAACCGAGAGCGCTGGCAGGGTATGTTTCTTCAATGGCGGATATTACCCACAGCTATTTACAGAAATGGGAGCGCCAGGGTACGTTGACCTGGTATCCCGAACTGAGAAAATATACTTTTGATGTTGCTTGTAAGTTGCTAGTAGGAGCGGATGCAGCCGCTGATAGCCATTTTGGCGAGTTATTTGAAGACTATTGTAATGGTCTATTCAGCATTCCTGTGCGTTTACCTTGGACAAAGTTTGGTCGGGCAGTGCATGGTCGTGAGAGACTTCTGGGGATAATTGAAGAGATAGTGCTAAAGCGTCAACAGCAGCCTAATTCCAGTCAAGATGCCTTAGGACTATTGTTACAAGCGCGTGATGAGGATGGAAATAGTCTGAGTTTGCAAGAACTCAAAGATCAAGTGCTACTGTTGCTCTTTGCAGGTCATGAAACGTTGACATCAGGTCTGGTGTCTTTATGTCTGCTGTTAGCGCAGCATCCAGAAGTTTTGGCAACTGCTCGTGCAGAACAACAGCAACTGGGGTTTGAGGAACCGCTAACTGTGGAGCATCTCAAGCAAATGAGCTATCTGGATCAAGTTCTCAAGGAAGTCCTGCGAATTACTCCCCCAGTTGGCGGTGGCTTTCGGGAGGTTATTAAGTCATGTGAGTTCAATGGCTACTTAATTCCTCAAGGCTGGTCTGTGTTGTACCAAATTGCCAGAACACAGAAAGATAGCAGTATATATACTGAACCTGAGCGATTTGACCCACAACGCTTTGCCCCAGAACGAGCTGAGGACAAAGCTAAACTTTTTAGCCATGTACCCTTTGGCGGTGGAGTGCGAGAATGTATTGGCAAGGAGTTTGCCAAGCTGGAGATGAAGCTGTTCGCAGCCTTGTTGATACGGGAGTATGAATGGGAACTAGTACCCGAACAAAACTTGAATCTGATTATGATACCCACACCCCATCCTCACGATGGTTTGCAGGTAAAGTTACGTCGAACTGCTGCAACCAAAGTTTATACCAATTCTCATAAGTAGTTAGCTGTGGGTGCACAGAGTATTGCGGATGAGCTGATTATTTTTTGTCAAGTTATAGACTCAGCACCTTCGACACAGCTACTCTACTTTAGAAGAGGAATTTGTCGTGTTTAAGTCCTGGGTGCTGAGTCTATGTTGTTTACTGCTTTAGGTGTCAGTCCGCTACTAGGAAATTTGATAGCAACAGCGCTAACGTTTGTTTATGTGTTCGGGCTGGTAGCACTGTTGAATGTTTTTGTAACCAAGTTTGGACTACCGCAAGATATCAGCCGTAAAATTACACATATTGGTGCTGGGTCGGTTATTGGATTTTTGCTTCTTTACAGTGATTTACATTGGTCGAAGTATTTGAATGTGACGATTTTTGTGGTGTGGATAGTCCTTCTTGTATACAAAGGGCTATTTGCCCAACCAGATGATCAAGCTGTTAATACTATGACTCGCACGGGTGACAGGCGTGAACTCCTCAAAGGACCGCTTTATTTCGTTATTGTGGCAACTCTTTGCGGGACACTACTATATAAAACTTTTCCTGGAATTGTCGCAATGACAACTCTCGGTTGGGGCGATGGTGTTGCACCGATCATTGGCTCGAAATATGGCAAACTCAAATACACAATTCTTAGTAACAAAAGCTGGGAAGGAAGCTTTTCGATGTTTGTTTTCGCTTTCGCCGCCAGCGTCTTTTTTGTTTGGCTTATCATACCAGGTCAATTAAATATTATCAGGATTTTCTTGCTAGCATTTATTGCCACAGTTGTTGAAGGATGTAGTCCAAAAGAAGTTGATAATATCTTAATTCCAGTGGCAGTGATTGTGGTGGCAAGTTTTATCTGATTAAAGCAGTTTTCAGTTGGGTACAATACATCAAAGAGTTGTAAACTTTGATAATTTCTTGATCTGAGTTTGTTCTGCGATTTTATAGGCTAACCCCTGAAAATCCTTATAAGTAGGTGGGTGCTAAAAAACACAACTAAATTAAGAAATGTAAATCGCTTAAAAGCTTATTTTTAAAAGGTTCTTGGCGCTTTACATAAGTTAACATAGTTCAGTTTAATCGTGCCTACTTACTTACACATTTTTCACTCCTTTCAAATCTCGCTAGCCTCACTCTATATTCTTCATATTACTTGTCTGTGCCCGATAGTGCTGCAAAACCTGCTTAACATACTCCCCAGTATACGACCGAGAATTCTGGACCACTTCCTCTGGCGTACCTACAGCAATCACCTCTCCTCCTTTATCTCCGCCTTCTGGTCCCATATCTATCAACCAATCAGCACAACGAATCACATCTAAATTGTGTTCAATCACTAAAATTGAATTGCCTTTATCCACCAAACGTTGCAATACATCTAATAACTTGTGAACATCATAAAAAGATAAACCTGTTGTGGGTTCATCTATTAAATAAAGTGTCTTACCTGTCGCGCGGCGAGAAAGTTCTGTTGCTAATTTAACTCGCTGTGCTTCCCCACCAGATAAGGTTGTTGCTGGTTGTCCAAGATGAATGTATCCCAAGCCAACATCAACTAAAGTTTGCAATTTACCCTGAGCTTTGGGAATGTTTGTAAAAAACTCTAATCCTTCCTCAACTGTCATGTTGAGAACATCAGAAATAGACTTGTCTTTGTACTTCACCTGCAAAGTTTCGCGGTTATATCTTGCCCCTTTGCAAACTTCACATTGTACATAAACATCCGGCAAAAAGTTCATTTCAATAACATTCACACCCTGCCCACTGCAAGCTTCGCAGCGTCCTCCTTTGACGTTGAAGGAAAATTGTCCCGCTTTATAACCTCTTGCTTTTGCTTCAATTGTTTGTGTAAAGACATCACGAATAATATCAAAAACCCCTGTATAAGTCGCTGTGTTAGAACGCGGTGTTCTACCAATAGGTGATTGGTCAACGACAATAGCTTTATCAATAGTATCTAATCCCTCAATTGCATCTATTTCTTTGGGAAATGGAACTTTGCGCGTCAGTTGATGTTGCAGTGCAGGGTAAAGTAACTCATTAATTAAGGTAGATTTTCCAGAACCAGAAACACCAGTCACAGCAACAAGTTTACCTAAAGGTATTTCGACATCTACATTCTTTAGGTTATTGCGACGAGCATTTTTGATAACTAAACTGCGTCCATTTCCATCTCTGCGTTCAGCCGGAGTTGTAATCATCCGTCGTCCTGACAAATATGCACCTGTCAGCGATTCTTCCGATTCCAGTAATGCTTGCAAGTCACCTTGAGCAACAATATTTCCGCCATGAATACCTGCGTGAGGACCAATATCAACAATGTGGTTAGCAGCACGAATCGTTTCTTCATCATGCTCTACCACAATCAACGTATTACCCAAATCCCTCAATTTTGTTAAAGTTTTCAGCAATCGCCCATTATCTCTTTGATGCAAACCAATACTCGGTTCATCTAAAACATATAAAACCCCAGTCAATCCAGAACCAATTTGAGTTGCCAGACGAATTCGTTGCGCTTCCCCACCTGAAAGGGTCATCGCCGGACGGTCAAGCGTGAGATAATCTAACCCGACATCCAACAGAAATTGCAATCGTGCTCTAATTTCTCGCAACACCAAATCTGCAATTTGCAACTGACGTTGACTCAACTCCAAGTGATCAATTCTCTCGCGACACTCCCGAATTGAAGTAGCAGTCAAATCCAAAATTCCGTATTGTCCCAACCGCACCGCCAACGCCTCCGGTTTCAACCGCTTTCCTTTACACACGGGACACGGCTGGTCAATCAAATACTGCTCTAACTTTTGCTTAATTAACTCTGATCCTCCATCATACTGCCTTTGCAACATAGGCAACACGCCTTTAAACCCTAAGTTTTGCTTGTTGTGTGGTTCTGCGGTTGTTTCCTCTCCATGCAAAATCGCCTCCCGCTGTTCCTCAGTCAACTGATACCACAGCGTCTGCAACTCAAACCCAAACTCTTGCCCTACCTTATACAACAATTCTATATAATAGGAATTCTCCTTTTCCGACCAAGGAGCGATCGCAGAATACACAGGTGCTTTTGGATCAGGAACCACCAACTCTTTTGAAAACCTTCTTAAACTTCCAATTCCGTGACAGTGGGGACAAGCACCATAAGGAGAATTAAACGAAAACAAGCGCGGTGATAACTCTTCCATAACCGCCCCGTGTTCCGGACAAGCGAAGTTTTCGGAAAAGACCAATTCTGATCCTGGTTCTTGTTCTTTTGTATCTTTTATAATTTCAATAACCGCAATTCCACTTGATTGTTTGAGGCAAGTGGCAAGTGAATCGACCAAACGCTCTTGAATACCAGGCTTTTTCACAAGTCGGTCAATGACGACTTCAATGGTATGAGTCAAATTTTTATCTAAATCAATGGCATCAGAAAGTTCTCGCACCTCGCCATTTATTCGCACACGGACAAAACCTTGGGAGGCTAAACCTGATAACAGCTTTTTATGAGTCCCTTTTTTCCCCCGGACAACAGGCGCAAGAATTTGAAAGCGGGTGCGATCGCTTAGTTCTAAAATGCGATCGCACATCTGATCTATCGTCTGAGGAGCAATACAGCGATCGCATATCGGACAATGAGGTTCACCCGCCCGTCCAAACAACAACCGCATATAATCATAAATCTCCGTCACCGTCCCCACCGTAGAACGGGGGTTATGAGAAGTAGACTTTTGGTCAATGGAAATCGCTGGACTTAAACCCTCTATCGCCTCCACATCAGGTTTTTCCACCTGTCCCAAAAATTGTCGTGCATAAGCGCTCAGGGATTCTACGTAGCGGCGTTGTCCTTCTGCGAAAATGGTGTCAAATGCTAGGGAAGACTTGCCAGAACCAGAAACGCCAGTAAAGACAATTAGGCGATCGCGTGGCAATTCCAAATCAATATTCTTGAGATTATGTTGCCTCGCACCGCGAATGCGGATTGTGTTTTGGTTGTTGCTGGAGTTAGGAAGCTGTCCGTTTAAGGACGTGGCAATCTGCTGGCTTTTTGACATATGGCAGGCTGAGACAAAGCAGTAGGGGCGAAACAGTTCTTAATATTATCATTGTCGTCTTTACTATGGTAGAACAAGGGTACTGCTTTAAGTGATAATTCCCTCAGCGTTCCGCATTTAGGCGCGAGCAAGTTCGTTTGCAATTGCTGAACGTGTTTGCTGTCAAACACAACCTGCAGCTTTAATTAAATCGGCTGCTTTTTCGCTGATCATAATTGTGGGCGCGTTTGTATTTCCTGTGGTCAGCGTTGGCATAATTGAGGCATCGACAACACGTAACCCCTCAACCCCGTATACCCGTAGTTCAGGGTCTACAACCGCCATTGGGTCAATTCCCATTTTGCAAGTGCCGACCGGATGATACATAGTATTGCAAGTTTCCCGGATGTAGGCAACGAGTGCTTCATCGCTAGTCACGTCAGCACCGGGAGCGACTTCCTCACCTCGAAACTCATCAAAAGCACTTCTATGAAACAATTTGCGCATTAATGTAATCCCAGCAACTAGCTTTTGCACATCGGATTGACAATGTACTAGCATATGGTGCTCTGACTGAACCGATCCAGCTGGCTGTGGAAGTTGTCTCAACGAATTGGGAAGACGATTACGTTGATAAACTAGACGAGTACCAACGACTCGGTATCCCTGAGTATTGGATTGTGGACTATCTGGCAATCGCTTCTAGAAGCTATCTGGGTAATCCCAAACTCTCCACGGTTTTTGTTTACCAGTTGGTAGAAGGTGAATATCAAGTCCAAAAATTTACGAGTGATGAGCGCATTGTATCGCCCACTTTTCCAGAACTAGAGCTAACTGTTGAGATGGTTGTGGGCGTAAGCCAAATGCGAAAACTTTGACTCCTGTTAGGCTAAGTTTTGTAAAAATGTGGCTATTGGAATTGCCACCAATGGGAAACTCGCAATCAGTTTGCGATCCGCCGTAATCAGAGGTACTCCCAACTGCTGTGCCAAGACAACATATTCACAGTCATAAGCAGAACAACCTGATTCAAAAGTAAGCTGTAGAACTGCGATCGCATCAATTGCATACTCACCCTGCTGCATCAAGGTTTCTGCTTCCTGGTAAATCCCAATGGCATCCTCTAAACAGAGGTATCCTTGACGCAGATACAACGCCAGAACGTTACGGAATTCTGATCGCCAAAGATAAGGAGCCACCCATTCTGGATCTTGTTGATAAACAGCTTCTGCTTGTTGCGTTTGTTCACCCTCCAAAAACAAGTAGGCGATGACATTCGTATCTACAACAATCACAACCTTCCCTCGTTTTTCGCCTCAAACAACTCTGTTTGTGTTAAAAGATGATTAACAGTTTTCTGGCGAAGAGCATGAACTCTTTCCAAAACTTCAGTTTTCTTGAGTTTTGGGGTTGCTACGGCTTGTTCTAGACAAACTAGAATTTCGCTATTTAGACTACGACGATTCTGAGCGGCGTTTTGCTTCAGTTTGTCGTAAAGCGTTTCTGGAATATTTTTAAGGGTTAACGTGACCATACCAAGGATAACAGTGGAACCATAATGGAACCATAATCACTGAAAAAGTAAATGTCAAGTATAATTAAAATGATTATTAACTACGGCATCGAATGTATCTGGAACTTGGACGCGGATTTCCCCTTGGCTACCGTGGATGAAAATGAAGGGAAAGCCAGGGCAACTTGTCTACAGTGCATCTATCCGCAAACTGCTATGATTTGAACAGTTGTCTCCCTTTCTTCAGCAAAAGATTACCTCGCGGCTTCCAGTTTATCGAGAAGCACCGCGCTGCTTTCTTGCTGTTGACAATCAAACTTCTTGGACTCAGATCTTCCACCTCCGGCTGAGTACGCCCAGAACTCAAGTTCTGGGCTAATAAACACGCGTCCGTTAAAACGGGCTAAAAAACTTACTCATACCAATTCTCCATGATAGCTTGCGTGGCGTAGCCATAGATGCACTTAATGTTTATTAGACGATTAGCAACAAGACGCCGAGAACGCCAAGAATGAAATAGTAAGTATTAAGTGCAAGTTTACAGAGAATTGGTATCAGTCCGTTTTAACGGACTTAGACTTTGAGCCAAGAAATTTATTTCTTGGCGGACGAAAAGTATGGTGCAAGATCAATTTTATGATTTCACTTATCCCTCTTCTGTCACTTTCCGGAGTAAGCAAGTAGTAAATAAGTTAAATTAT
>NZ_JCACKO010000149.1:0-132002 GCF_059505445.1 Brasilonema angustatum
TCCTAGACTTTGCCACCAGTACAAACGTTTAGATACCCCAGACATTGCACTCTCCTATGAGAAAGGAAATTCAGCTTGCAATCCTCAATTAAGTATAGGTGTCAGGGTGCTCGACTTATTCACAAGCTTTGGATCTCAACACATTTCCAAACAAGAGCTTCTACCGCCGAGGAATGGATTAATCAGATAATGTCAAATAAATCATTTTGAATTTAGACAAGAAGCAGGAGTTTGCCAAGAACTGTGAGGCGTGACACCAGGTGCTTGCGCCACGAGTTCTACATTTCCATTGCGATCAACTACCCAACCAGTAGCTTCCAGAATTGTCGTTGCAGCAGCAACTTTGGTACTATTTGAGACTGCTGTTGGTTGTGGGGAAATTGTTGTTTTAGCAGAATTTTCTGGTTTTGGTCTTAATCTCACCCACGCAGACAGAGTGCTTGTATCTTGTAATGGTTCAGTCGGACTGATGGGTAGTCCACCGCGCCCTGTTGACACAAACGAACTTTGGCTTTGCCGACTTCCAGGAGTGCAGGCGGTGGAAATTTGCCCAGAGACATCAACCAGATTTGTTGGGAGTTCGATTAAGCCGTTAGTGGGGTCTAAATCAAGTACAGCGATTTGCACATTACCGCTCAAGGAGCGAGTTAGCCCGGTGGCGGTGATGTCGCTATCCGGCGTGAGTGCATCCCGAAACTGAAGACCAAAGATACCTTTAGTATTGATTCTGACATTACCGCCACGAAAGTCCTCAGAGTTGGCACTGATGTTGCTATCTTGAAAGCCAGCCAGGACCGAGGCATTAATATTGATGTTGCCGCCGATCACGTTTGCTCCTGTGGCGTCGGTTCTGATGTTGCTACCGCGAGTCATGATCAAATCTTTGGAGTTAATGTTAATTGTCGCCTGTTCTTTATTCGAGTCAACTTTAGGGCTGCCTGTATTGGCGCTGAGTGAAGCATTGTTGTCTAAACGGATAGAGCGAGCATTTATTGTCAGGTTGCCTGCGGTTCCTGTTTTTAAACTCTCCACAGCTACTTCAGCTCCATCTTGAACTAGCAAGGTATTAGTTCTTAGCGTAAGATTACCCGCATCCCCTGTTGAACTTCCCACTGTAGAAGCACTCAAGCTACTAGAATTCTTAGAGCCTTTACCAATCACTTGTACACTATCAGCAGTGACTGTTAAATTCCCTCCGTTGCCAGTAGCACTTTCTCCTGTGTCAACACTTACACGTGCTCCATCCCGAATTAGTAATTCACGAGTGTTAATCGTCAAGTCTCCTGCATCGGCTGTACCTTGAGTTTGAACACCCAAGCCACTGAATTTTTTAGGATCAATGGAGGAAGTACCAACCACTTGTACACTATCAGCAGTGACAGTCAATTTTCCCCCCTTGCCAGTAGGAGCAACATTATCATCACGGTTCTTAATTGCGCCTGCACCTATCTGTCCCCCACCTTGAATCAGTAATTCACGAGCTTGAATATCTAAATTCCCCCCGTTGCTTCCACCAAGACTGCCAGCATGAATCCGTGCCCAATCTTGAACCAGTAATTCACGAGTGTTAATCGTCAAGTCTCCCGCATCCCCACTTGCCTTGCTGTTAGCTTGAGCAGTCAACGTGCTGGGATAGGGTTTGGCATCACTACCAATCACTTGTACACTATCAGCAGTGACAGCCAACTTCCCCCCCTTGCCTGCATCATATGTGCCAGCATCTATAACTGCTCCATCCTGAATTAGTAATTCACGAGTGTTAATCGTCAAATCTCCCGCATCGCCTTTACCTTCAGTTGCAGTAGACAATTTGCTGCTGGTTTGAGGATCGGAAGAACCAATCACTTGTACACTATCAGCAGTGACAGCCACATTCCCCGCTTTGCCAGCAGCACCAGGTGATACAACAGCACGAACCTGTGCTTCATCTCGAATTAGTAATTCACGAGTGTTAATCGTCAAGTCTCCCGCATTGCCTGCACCATGTGTGCTATCTTCTACAGATGCCCGATCTCGAACTAATAATTCACGAGTGTTAATCGTCAAGTTTCCCGTATTCCCAGTTGCCCTTGGGTAAACAAAAGCGTTCAAGCCTTTGGGACCACCTACTTCTACTGACTCAGTAGCATTCACTACTAAATTTCCTCCCTGTTTTGCCCCCAGAGTACTTGTCTCTATCTGCGAACCATTTGTTACGGTGACACGTCTGCCTTGCACTTGAATATCACCACCACCTTCCCCGCTTGCATCCACGTTTGCCTGTTGGGATAATTGAATATTCCCAAAATTTTGCACGCCACCATAGCCTAAAGCAAAACCTTTGTTAGTCGGTGTGAGGCTAACTAAACTATTTGGGGCGACAGAGCCTAATTCTATCCTTCCACCTGCAGTTTTCAGTGTTGCCCCTTCTAAATTAACATCACCACCGACCAATGCTAAAGTTTTATCAGGTTGCACCCGCAATGCATTTTGTGTATCAATGATCGGAGAATCAACCTCTCTTGCTCCCTGACCATTACCCTGTACCTGAATCAAACCAGGATTCGCTCCAAATTGCAAACCAATAGGTACGCTAATAGTTAATAAAGGTGTAGGTTGAGGATTTTGAGCACTAAATTCAAACCCATCCGCAAATTTCATACTATTGGCAGATGTGGCAAAAAAAGAACCGCCAATATCTAACCGAGCATTCTGACCAAATATAATGCCGTTAGGATTGATCAAAAACAGATTCGCCGTACCTAAGCTGCGAATCAAGCCATCAATATTAGAAATTGACTTACCCGTTACTCGTGTGAGGATGTTCTGAATATTGAGTGCATTATTGAACAAAGCTGTCTGGCCTGTGGGTACAGAAAACTCAGAGAAACTGTGGAACAGATTAGCACCTCTTGTGGTTCCACCTGAAATAATTCTAGTATTGCCTTCTAATCTGACGTTGGAATTATTTGGCAGAGTGTTATCTGGCGTAATTTGAGCAACTGAGCTATTTGTATATAAGGCTATTACGCTCCCAATCACAATTCCTAGACCTTGCCACCAGTACAAACGTTTAGATACTCCAGACATTGCACTCTCCTATGAAAAAGGAAATTCAGCTTGCAATCCTCAATTAAGTATAGGTGTCAGGGTGCTCGAGTTATACACAAGCTTTGGATGTCAACAAATTTCTCGCTACTGGTATGACTTGCAAAAAACGAATCGTCATCCAAAGCAGGCATTGTTGTCAAGTATAGTGCAGTGGAAATTCGGTTAAAAAATATTAAGCTAACCGTCATTCAAAGCTCAAGACTTATAGGTAATTTTCCCCCTAATCAAGGCTCAGCCTTGCTTTGCGCCTATCCGGAGTCCTCCCAACGGCTCCAGATCCGTGAATAAACTTATCTCACTGCTACCAATTAAGAATCAGAAGGCAAAGCTAAAAAACCTCTGATTCCCAGCCGTGAATAAACTTATCTCACTGCTACCAATTAAGAATCAGAAGGCAAAGCTAAAAAACCTCTGATTCCCAGCCGTGAATAAACCAATCTCACTGCTACCAATTAAGAATCAGAAGGCAAAGCTAAAAACCTCTGATTCCCAGCCGTGAATAAACCAATCTCACTGCTACCAATTAAGAATCAGAAGGCAAAGCTAAAAACCTCTGATTCCCAGCCGTGAATAAACCAATCTCACTGCTACCAATTAAGAATCACAAGACTGATTACTTGGGTAAAACTTGTGGGAGAACTACTGCACTCAGGCCTATGATCCACAGACAATTTTGTTTCAAAACAAACATAAAGGATTTATAAACAAATGACAAACGTCGTCGATGCTCTGGTCGTTAACGCGGGTGATTCGGCAGTGGTTAGTTTCGAGCAATTAGTGCCCCGGCATTGGGTACACAAGACGTTGCAGGAAAACGTGTATCTAACCAGTGTGGCACGACAGAGCGACAACAAGTTTTTATGCGGCGCCATTATTCCTCAGTTGCAGCAGCACTTTTTAAATGCGGCTACCAGACCGGCCGAAAATATTCTACTGCTCACCGAGATCGCTCGTCAGGTAGGGATCGCCTGCACTCATCGCCTGTTTAATGTGCCCTTTAATTTTACTTTTTTGTTGAGCCAATTCGTTTGTGACTTAGATATCCACAATCTATCATTGCTGCGAAACCGCATGATTAACGAAGTCACAATCTATATGACCATGCGTGATACCGTAGACGGTACCACAGAGAAACTCACCACCATGAACTCGGATTTCAGCTTTTTTTATGAACAGAAGTTGATTTGGCGAGGCAAGTTTGATTGGTCGTTTATGCCGTCCAAACGCTACAAACGGTTGCGCAGTCTGACGCGGCAGAAACAGGTTTTGCCAAGCAACAATCTCCCCCCCCTACCCACTCAGGTCAGCTGGGAGGCACAGCGGAAGCAACGCGGCACAAGATCTCCTACTGCCAGCGTGCTTGCAGTCAGCAGCGATGCAGTGGAACTAGTCAAAGAAGCCACTTTAGTTGTGGATGAGCAAGACTTGTTTTTCTTCGATCACTATTGTGACCACGTGCCCGGTATGCTGATCTTTCAGGGCTTTAATGAGTTGGCAATCCGTTACTGTGCAGACTCTGCTCCCAACTATGTCACGCAAGCAGAGTTAAATTTCCATAACTTCGCCGAGCTAAATCTTCCAGTAAGACTAAGCGTGCTCGGCTGCAACAGCAACTCACTGAGCCGTAGCGTGCAACTGCAAGCGACACAAAACAATCACCTGCTGGCTCAAGCGACTCTCAGGGTATCCAATTTAAAGGAAATATGATGGATAACGCTCAAATCGCTTGTTATTGCACTACTTGAACAAAAAAACGTCCAGCAATCCCCATGTTCTCGGTGTAGGACTGGTTAGCGATTGCTTGTGACAGTTGCGTAAGTCCTGGAGAAGTGATTATGCCGACAATTCAAATCAACGGAATTAATTTGTTCTACGACATTAAAGGAGTACCTGACAACGAATCGTTGCTATTAATTGCAGGTTTTATCGCTGACATTTCGGCGTGGGACGCAATGATGCCATCACTGGTTGATCGGTATCAGGTGATTCGGTTTGACAATCGAGGAATTGGTCAAAGTTCAGCCCCAGATAAACCTTATAGTACCAAGCAGATGGCTACTGATGCAGTAGCACTGTTAGACTATCTGGGGATTTCTAAAGTACACCTCATCGGACATGCGATGGGGGGTCAGATTGCTCAGGAAATGGCGTTGACGTATTCAGAAAAAGTCACAAGCCTGATATTGCTTTCCTGCTGGGCAAAAGGGAATGACAAATTCCATGCGCTCGTCGAGACGTTTGGTGATCTGCCCTCAGCATTAAATAGGCAGCTTTATTGGAGAGTCTTACTTCCCTGGATGTTTACCGAGGAGTTCTATTCAACTCCAGGAGCAATAGAACAAATCCTCAGCATGTTCGAGAAAAATCCATTTCCACCAACATCCCACGGAATTTATCATCAGAGCCGAGCTATTCTGGACAGTGATACTTCAGAACGGCTCAAAGATATTAAATCGCCCACGCTTGCTATGGTGGGGAGGAAAGATCTAGTCACGCCTGTGCAATTTTCTGAGCAACTTGCTCAAGGCATTCCGAATGCTGAATTTGTCATTCTTGAGCAAGGTGGTCACGCGTTCGTGGTAGAGTCCGCCGACGCTGTGGCAACAGGTATACTCAACTTTCTGACGAAGCAAAGCACACAACAGTTGTATTTCAAAAACTAAGAGAATGGTATGACTCAACTGAGCGGACGTATACCCCTACTTTTTGGCACGCTCCTGTTAGTGCTGTTAGTTGTTTTTGGCTACTGCAAACAGAGCGCTTGGGACGGAATAATGTGGTGGATTGGTTGGGGTATCTTAATTATATATATGCTGTGGCTGCTTTTAGAGGCAAATGTGGCAATCACTGAAGTGAGTAAGGGCGGTAGCCCGCAGGACAAGGGCAGCTGCGAAGCCTACGCGCTGAGCCGCGCTGCCTGTATTTTATCCGCACTAGGTTTTGAGACCTGGTGGCAGTCACCAGGGTTGTCGATACCGATAGGGGTAGCACTATTTCTTGGCGGCATTGGCCTCCGCTTATACGCTATCAAGACCCTAGGTCACTTCTACTCTCATCGAGTGCGAATTGTGGACAACCACCAAATCATCACCCACGGTCCCTACCGCTTTGTCCGTCATCCGGCGTATACAGGGATGCTATTGGCACACTGTGGTATCGTGGTGCTGTTTTTCAACCCCTACTGCTTAGTGGCGCTATTGGGCTTGTTACTCCCGGCGATGATCCACAGGATCAAGGTAGAAGAGCTGTACCTCTACCAGTTGCAGGGATATACCGAGTACGCCAGGCAGTGCTGTGGGTTGCTCCCCTTTATTTGGTAGAAACTAAGCGTGATGACAGCCTCCTTTACCTTGATAGTCACCGGTGCCAACGGCTTCATAGGCAATGCCTTACTACATGGTATCGCCAGACATATGCCGGATCTGTCTGTCATAGCACTAGTGCGCAGCGAAGCCGCCTGCGAAAAGTTGACCAAACTGCCTATCAAATTGACGCTACGGCGCGGCAGTTTACAGCAGCTGCCGAGCGATCTCTTACCGCAGACACCCCATGTGTTAGTGCACCTAGCTGTTAAACAGATTGATCTTAACGGTCGCGGCTTTGACGAAGATAATATCGACGGCACACGACGCCTATTGTCGCAAGTCAACAACTACACGTGGGGGATTATTTACAACAGCTCACTGTCGGTTTATGGCGAAGACCCTCAACGTGGCATTAATGAGTCGGTGCCGCTCAACCCGCAAACGCCGTTAGCGCGCAGCCGTGCAGCTGCTGAGCAGCTGATAAGGGAGCATATGGCTGCCCGTAATCGCTGGGCACTGCTGTTGCGCCCACGCTTTGTGTTGGGTCGCGGCGATCGCTTCGTATTGCCCGGCTTGTTGGGACTCAGCAGCAAAGGACTTAGTGTGGGCAGCGGACAGCAGCGCTTCAGTATCATCAATGTAGACGACTACGCAGCAATCTTGCTGCATTTAGCCCATCATATTGCCCAACAACTAGAGTGCCCCCAACAACAGGCATTAAATGTGGGCTATCGGAGGCCCGTCCGCTTTGCTGCCTTAATCGACGCACTGCGTGAACGTTACTCTCTGACAGCACCGCGCCTAACGATACCCGCCCCATTGTGGTTAATACGTATTTTCATCTGGTTGCCGATACCAGCACTGCAATATATTGCTAGAAAACTTTCGCTTATTGGGCTGGACCACTACGCGGACACCAGCGCGCTAGCCGCATTAGTGGGCAATGATATCGTTGGTCGCTCACCTCAGATAGCACTAAGCCTTGCCGTTACAGCACTAGCTGTCTGTGAAAACCCATTGAATCACACAGGAGAAAGCAGTGAACCCAATTCTGTTTAGCCACAAGTTATTGTCACAAGAGGCTGTTGGCGGCAAATTTGCTAAACAAGCGACCATGAAAGCAGCCAATATTCCGGTCCCCCCTTTTTTCTGCCTCAGTAAAGCCTTTTATGACACTGTATTCGCTTCGCTGCATCCCCAAGTGGCAAATATTTTGGCAGCAGGCAATTTTACCAGTAAACAAAGTATTCACGCCGCTGCCAACGCCATCCAAGAACTGTTCGTCAACTTAACATTAAACAAGCAACAACAGCGACAAATCCTGAGTGCATTTGACAAACTGTTCAATGCAGATACCCTAGTTGCGGTACGTGCCTCAATAGTGGGTTCCCAAAACGAGGAGAGCGAAGACTCTGCGACTAATCCATTTGCAGGTATGAGCGAGAGTTTTCTCTACGTGCGCCGCGATCAGGTGTGCGACAAGATCAAGTACTGTTGGGCATCAGGCTTTTCTGAAGAGTCTTTACTGTACCGTTACTCTCAAGGTATGGATTTGATGGGCTTCAGTGTCGCGGTGGGGGTGCAGCAGATGGTTATGGGCGAGCGCTCTTTTGTAATGTTTACCTGCGAGCCGAAAACGGCGGCTAAAGACATCATTCTTGTGGCTGGCTACGGTATCGGTGAAGGCGTTGTGCAGGAACAAGTAGCGGTAGACCATTACTTTATCAACAAAAAAAGTGGCGAGGTTCGGCGCACTATTGCTGAAAAACGGGATAAGCTCACGATCAATGCGGTGAAGGGTCACGGCGTGGAGCGCTCTTTTGTACCATCGAATCTGCACAAAGCTCCTTGTCTGAATGACGCCGAACTCCACTGCCTTCGCGACTACAGCCAGCGTATTGAAAAGTTGTTTGGCACACCGCAGGATATCGAAGGCACCTTTACCATCGATGGCACACTTTACTTTTTGCAATCGCGTCCTATCGCCCTGGACTATCAGCGCCAGCGGGTATGGAGTAATGCCAATATCACGGAAAGTTTTCCCGGCGTCACCACCGCATTAACTTATTCATTTTCGCGCTATTTCTACCGGGTAATTTTCTATGACCTGTATCGGCGGCTAGGTGTTACCAGCAAAATGCTGATGCACAACTTTGAACCACTGGATAAAATGGTTGGCTTTTTGGGCGGCCATATCTACTACTGTTTAACTTCTTTCTACCTGTTGCACCAGCAAAGTCCCCTGTTTCCGATCTTCCGCAAACACTGGGAAAATACGATTGGGCTGAACAGCTCTTATCAAACCAACTCCAGCAGCTATTTGGACAAAGTGTGGAGCAAAATCAAAAGTAATGTGCTGTTTTTCGCCTACGCAATTTACACTGTCGGTGATTACCTGACTCACAATCGCAAGATAGCACGGTTCCACCGCTGGTGGGAAAATCTAGTGGCTCCGCTACGCGGTAAAGATTTCTGCCGCGAAGACCCCATTACCCTGGTTGATCGCTTCAACCATATGTGGGCGGAAGTAGGCGAGAATTGGGGGGTTACCCTGACCAACGACGCCTATCTGATTCTGCTCTACGGCTGGGCAGAAACCCTGTTCAGCAAATGGCATCTGAGCGATGATAACCCGGGACTGTTGAGCGATTTGCTGTGTGGCGACGAACAGCTGCTAAGTGTAGATATTTTGCTGTCCGCAGTCAGCTTGGCCGAGGGGGTACGAAATAACCCTGAGCTGCTCGAACAGTTTTCCTCCCTCGACGAGAACACCCTGTGGCAGCGCTACTGCGAGAATCGACTGCCGAAAGCGTTCAGCGAAGCTCTCGAGAAGCATCTGCACTATTTTGGCGATCGCGGCTTACAGGAGTTGAAGCTGGAAGTGCCTAGCACCCGTGACAATCCACAGACGTTGCTGCGTTCGATCAAACAGTTCGCCCAGCAATCGGTCACTGTATGCAGTGTCAGAGAACACGAGGCCAAAGTGCGCCGTGCCGCTGACCGTGAACTGGCGGACAAGTTAACAGCACAGCCGAGCAAACACTGGGCGATGCGCTTCCTGCTGTCGCGCCTGCGCAAGTTAATCAGCTACCGGGAAAACTCCCGCTACTGCCGTAGTGAACTGTTCGGTATCAGTAAAAGAATCTTCAAAGCGCTGGCTGTTTACTTGGTGCACCAAGGGGTGCTAGAGCAGGAAGCAGACATTTACCATCTCACTAAAGAGGAAATCTTCGGCTATATCGACGGTACTGGCGTCACTCAAAACCTAGCCGCCATCGCCGCTGTGCGTCGCGAAGAGTACGAGCAAAACAGCCAGCGGAAAGTTCGGGAAAACATCACTACGCTGGGTCCAGTGCATACAAACGACCTGTTCATAACCGACGCCGATACAGGGGGCAAGGGCGGTCAACTGAAAGGATTAGGTTCTAGTGCTGGTAAAGTGCGCGGAGTAGCCAAAGTGGTGACAGAACCCGCCACTGTTACCAATATTGCCGATGATACGATCTTGGTGGCACGGGAAACCGATCCAGGTTGGCTGTTTTTGATGCTAGCAGCAAAAGGCATCATTGTAGAAAGGGGCAGTATGCTTTCGCATACTGCCATCACTGGGCGTAAGTTTGGTATTCCTACCGTGGTAGCCCTGCCCAATGCAACCACACGTATTCCCGACGGTGCCCTGATCGAAATAGACGGTTCTACCGGTTGGGTACAGTTGCTAGAAACTACTTGAAGGAGAGCGAGTATGTCCCAATCGAGTACAGCCCCAGTAACTCCTAACGGCTTTTGGTCAAAACTGCGCTTGTTCGCCGTTGCGGTGTATGAACCCAAATTGCATACCGCCTTTGCCCTGTTATGGGCACTGTCTTTACAGGGCGCACTCTTTGCACTCGCCGACCCGCAAACCTCATGGGCGTTCGATTTTGATGGGGTAGTAGTTGGCTTGTGCTTCTTTTTAGTGTTGTTTTTCCTGCGCATTATCGACGAAATCAAAGACTACGATGACGACAAGCAATTCAAGCCGGACCGACCGCTGGTCACTGGCGTAGTGAATTTTACAGACGTGAAACGATTTGCTTGGCTGGTGGCTACCAGTACGTTGGCTATCAACTTGATGCTAGATTGGCGTCTAGCGCTATTCGCACTGGCCAATATGCTCTATGGCGTACTCTTATTTTATTTAGAGTGCTGGTCGGAGCATATGCGTAACGGCATTATGCTAAATTTGTTAATTACTTTTCCGGTCAGCGCTGCACTGAACGTGTACGCCCTATTGTTTTTAATATGGCGGCACCAAGTAGCTTACGTAGGTACCATGGGCTGGATGATTGTTGCCTATATCTGCGCGTTTCTCCACTTCGATGTTGGGCGCAAAACTGTCTGGCCGCACCTGATGAAGCCGAATGAAAAGCTCTACGCCCATGAGATCGGTGGTATGGGGTCGGCTCTCTTGGCGCTGGCACTGGCACTTACCGCCTGCGGTGTTCCCTGGCTGCTGTATCAGCCTTGGCAACACAGTGGTTCACAAGCCATCCTTGGCTGGTCGCTGCTGCTGCCGTTGGTTGCATCTGTCGCGGGCTTTATAAAATTCACTGGTACCCGTGACAGACGCTATGAGCCGCGACCGTTCTACATGGTGTTTGTCATCCTTTACTATTTTATTCAACTCGCCAACGGCGTTGCCGCCCTGAGGGGGTGACATAAAAGCTAGAAAGCAGTATTAACGTTATTATGGCCACAATTACAAGAGCGTTCAAGAATCCATAATTCTTTTTGAGGAAAGCAAGATTGATTGCTGATGTGTGACGTTGTTAAATATTCCAGTTGGCGTTTTCACTCCCACCAGATAAGGACAAAAGATCAGGTTTGTTTACTCACCTTGCTTGTCTAAGCACAAACCTCTCTACTGATTAATTCTGAAGTTTAGACTAAATTCTATTTTTTAGGCTACAACCCTTGTATAGCAAGCATTTTAGATTTTTGAATCCGAAAGCGGTTATAAATTGTAAAAGGCAGTCTGGATAGGGGTTTTGCGGTTTGAAAGCCAAAATTAGTCTAAACTCCAAATTAATTGGTATGCCCTGATATTTTTATTCGCGTAAAGAGTGGGTAGGAATGAAAAATTCCCCATAGCGTTGAACAAACAACACAACAACACCACTTGCAACTACAGCAAAGGCTGAGGGAATAAATGGTAACCATACCCCTTGCTTGAAAATGGCGATGCTCCCAAAAGGAATTGCCCAAAGAGCGATCGCACAAACTCCATACAAAACAACAACTATCGCAAACATGGCGCATCCCTTATTTGACAGCGAACGAAAGCGCCAAACAATCAAACCAGACACACTCGACCATCCCCATATCCAGAGAATATCACCCCAGAAAGGCAAAACCCCAAGAATTGGACGTTTGTCTAAAACTGCACTCAGAATTTGGCTGACCATTTGCGCTTGTATAAATATACCTGGTGTTGCTTGGTAAGGTTGCTGTGCAGCAGAGTAGGGAGTTGACCAAGTATCACTGATAGTGTTAGCTGTCACCCCGATAAGAACTACCTTATCTTTGAACCAATCAGAGTTAACTTTATCACTCAATACATCTTCAAGAGAAACTCTTTGGTAATCAACATCACGGTAATTAACAAGTATTTGAATTCCACCTAAATCAACACCTTGTTGATAGCCACCACTACGACTAGGCTTTAAGCGTTTAAATACTTTAGAACCAAACTGTACATAATCTTCATTGAAATTAAGTTGAATATTTTCGTAAGATAAATAACGAGCAGCCAATTGCAACGAAAGTGAGTAAGGCGTTGTACAGGGGGACGAAGGCTCTTGTGCCATCATCAAAATTTGACGACGGACGATACCATCTGGATCTTGAATTGCATCAGTAAAACCCTGACGTTTTTCAGGTACTTCTTTCGGAGGTTTAACACCTTGGGGATCATATGTGCTATCTTGGCTTTTGCAGACAACAATAACATTTTCTTTACTCAGTTCAGTGGAAAGTTGTATCGGCTTTGATTTATTTGGGGGGTCAACAAAATCTCTATAAATATCTAATCCAATAACTCGCGGTTGATGCTTTTGTAATTTGTTGAGTAATTGAGCTAACGTACTATCAGAAATCGATTTCAGTCCTTGAGTCATCTCTTGTCGGGATTGAATATCTTTTTCGGTGATTTCGACAACGAGCAATCTTGAATCTAACTCTTCCTTTGGTAGCAGGAGTAGCATTTGGTCAAAGGTTTGCAGTTCGAGTTTTTCAAAAAGCCCCAAGTATCTCAGACCGATTGTTGAAAGAGTCACAATAACAGTACTCAGCAGTACAGTCCATAATTTGGTCTTTGAAGTCGAAATTCTGCTTTTAGTCTTTGGGGTCGAAATTGTGCTTTTCGTCGAAACTTTGCCGCGAGTCTCAGTGTCATCCCAATACGGTTCGGATAAGTACTGGACAGAAACTCGGTTTTTTGAAGAAACCGGGTTTCTCTGATCGACTATTACGTCAACCGAACCGTATTGGGTGTCACCCCAAACACCGCGCAGTTCTTGCCAAGTTATCGGAACAGTTGTAGGATTCTGGCAAATCACTGGTAACCAACTAGCACAAGGGAAGTCATTTTCCAATCCCTGAAGTCTTTCCCGCGCTTCTCGCACAGCTAGGTAAAATGGCTTTCCAGCCGCAAAAGCGACAAGAAAGTTTTTCAAGAACTCCTGTGCGACTAAATCTGGCACCCCTTCCCGCATCACAATTATTTGGGGAATGTTCAAATCAGCTAAATTTCGCGCTAAACCAATTCCATCACAAGAGTTGAAAATTGCCAGTTTTAAACCGCGTGTAATTGCTGTTTTTAGTGCATTTTTTAACTGAGAAATTGTTAAACTCTCGCTTTGATTAATGTAAATTTCCCCTCTCTCCCCATCTGCAATACTAGCGCTATGTCCTGCAAAAAACAGAATATCCCAATCCTGATTCCACAGTTGCTCGTCAAGTTCTTTTCGTGTTGGTTCGACAATAAACCTAGTTTGAGTATCTGTTAAACTTTGCAACAAAGAGGAGTCTTTATCAATATCAATACCAAAACTGTTACCTAGAATTGCTAAAATCTTGACTTGACCTGTGGAAGGTTTTCGCACTACCTGAGGAGATGCATACTCATGATTGCTCAAAGCTAATTCAGCTTTAGGGTAATCTTCAAAAAAATCCCACAGATGCCAAGGTAACCGATGCAGTAGAGCTATATTTGTTTCAAAAATAACTCTAATTTCATCATCCCGACTGAGTAGAGTTCTTAACTGCCGCTCAATATTTTGGAAGGATTCAGATTTCAACCAAGCATTGATATGTGCTTGTAACTGATGACACACTTCATCGAAGTCATTCACAGAAATATTAGTAATATCTTGTGAATGCACTTTTATACGTTGATTGCTGCCCAAACGTTGATGCACAGCTTCGTAGAGTAACTGCCACCTTCTATAGAGTTCGTTTAGTTTTGGTACTGCTGGCAGACTCCCTATTATTTTAAAAAATTGGTGATTGTGCCAAAGTTGAGCCGTGACAACAGGAAATCCTTGATTTAAGTCTCCTCCCAACAAGCTGAAGACGACTAGCTTACTCATTTCTCAAAAGTCCTACCCAAGGGATACGCCTTTGAAAGCGGGTGTGTATGTCATTAGTTATTAATCATTAATCATTCGTGATTAACGCTCTGACTAATGACTAAATAACGAAATTTTCTATTCTCTGGCAACTATCAAAAGCAACTTGGATGCTAAAACATTCTCCTGCTTCTCCATCAAAGCGTTTCAATTGTATATAATTATCTTGAACTCTTGCTTGCACTTCCTGAATGATTTCCCCTGACTCTAAAAGCAAAGCTAACTTGATATTAACAGGTAAGTAAGATTCTCCACCCGTCGGATGAAGTTGCACGCGAATACTAACTTGTTGCCTATCCTCTGGTATGAAGGCAACTAATAGCACCACTTTTTGAGACTCTATTTCCATTCCCAAGTCAATGAGTTTAGCTCGTTTGATACTACCAAAACCAAACTCAGAGCTACTCCTGAAATTAACAGCAAAACTGTTGGAATTTGACTGCAAAAATGTCTCTATTGCTTCCCAAGAATTATCGTATATACCTTCTAGCCAACGACTGAGATTCACTTGCATTTGGGAAGATTGTGACTGTTGTCGTTGTTGATACAAGCGCTGCCGCCACTGCTCATTCTCTAGTACTGCTCCCCAGGTTGCAAATTGTACTCCAAGCCTAGAGAAAGTCACAGAGGAATTGCCTAACCGTTGCACAAGATTTTCTGCTTTCTGGGTGGATAATTGTGGTAAAGGAGCGATCGCAACTTTTATTTGTTCTTCTCCACAAAATTGATAGCTCAAAGAGAAAGCATTAAGGTCTTTTGTCAAATGCCGTGCATCCATACAATAAGTCCTATCCACTGAGTCATAGTGAGCCAGAGATTTCAGTTCTTTATGGGTTGTGTAACCCCAAATTCGCACCCACTCGCCATCTGGTTGGACTTGCACTGCTAAATAGTAGTCTGCTGCCCAACTGGGAATGTCCACCCATTCCTGAGGAACTTCTAATTCGCTATCATCAATTGCCTCACTGGGGATCAACACGACTCGCCTCCCCTCTAACAAAATTGCTGTGCCATTGACAAATTCCCAAAAAGCTGGTGTACCAGGGAAACTGTACCAAACACTCGCTTGAGGAAAATCTTCAGTTGAGATCCAATCCAAGAAGGCATGGAGACAAATTTGATTAATGTAAGCGCACCAACGACTACTAGGCGTGGCATAAACCTGGCTTTGCTGCCAGGATTGCGCCTGAATTGTTGGTGATATTTCTAACAACCATTCTCTTGGATCAGTAAATACATAAGTCATTTTTAGTACCTTATATAATTCTGTTAGACTCAGCATACTGGTTTCTCAACCATTCTTCCAAAGCAAGACTCATATCTTTAATTTGGTTGGAATTAACAGAAATATTCAAATCCTGACTCCACTTAATAAGTGCTGCAAGCATTGATTCTCTGCCTTTAAGCAGTCTACGAGACACTGTAGGCTGACTCATCTGCAACTGTTGCATAATCTGCTGCTGAATGAGTCCCTGTTGATAGTAAAGCTTAAATACTTCTTGGGTTTTTACATCCATGTTCTGTAAAGCTTTTAACAATACAGCAGATATCTGAGATGTTTGGTTTTGTCGATTTTGCACATCCTCTGCGGCTATCATATCAGCTATTGGTGAGTCAGAGGATGGGTCTGGTAAATCAAACGTTACTGTGGTGCCATCATTTTGCTTGAAAGCATTTAGAGATTTCACAGGTGGAAACAGATAAGCACGCACGTAGATAGCTGTTTGGGTTAACCACTGTTCAATTGTCTGTGCGTTGCATGCGAGAGTGGGTTGAGTGAGTTGGTTAAAGCGTTCGTGATTGTAGAGGTTGGTAATAGCTTCCCAAAGTTGACGATTCGGTTCTGGTAACTGACTGGTGCTTCCTGGTTGCTTTTGGACGTACAGTTCTTTGAAACAAGTCCAAGCTAAGCGATATTGGGCAATTGCGCTTTGTGATAATCCAGCTTCACTAAGAGCTTCACTAAGCAGCTTTTTGCTCACTTTGCGTAACAATCCCCAATTGGTGCAAATATCAGCTTCCCTGCGTTGGCGTAAAATATCTCTCAGCCGCCTGGGAATTGCCATAATGGCGTAGGCTTTTAAACTAGAGCATTTTTCTGGGTTGAAGTCTTTAAGAATTATTTCGACTTCAGCGATCGCCATTTGGAAGTAATCAGCTAGAGTGTATTGGCTAAGAGTAAATTTAGCAACTGCTTTTGAAGCCGTCCAATAACATGGTTCTTGTAAATAAGCCAACAAATGCATTCGCTCAAGGTTATTGAACCCAGAACGCCATAGCTTATACCAGTAAAGCGCCCAAAAGTTTTCTGATTTAAGTGCTTCTGACGATCGCTCCAAGTGATTTTGGATATTTCTATACAGTTTAGTATCAGTCAACCATTTACTGAATCTGTCTCCTTCCAACTGCAGGAATGTTGAGAACATATCCCTAATTTCTTGGCGAGGACGCATAAGCAATTAAAAATATAAATTGAGCGAGACTGCAAATAGCATGCCTTCTTGGTGTTGGCGTTCAGGCACACGCACTTGCGTTCGTTAAAATGAACTATGCCACGTGCAAGAATAGGATTTACTGGAATGGTTACTCAGCTATCATCTTACAACCAAAGGGATATCATTTACCCGGAAACCGACGGACAGCCAATAGCAGATAACACAAAGCAATTTGAGTTGATTGTACTCATTAAAAAAAACTTGGATCTGCTGTTTGACAATCACCCGAATGTGTTCGTTGCAGGGGACTTACTGTGGTATCCTATTGAGGGCAATAACATCATTCGCAGAGCGCCTGATGTTATGGTTGTCTTTGGCAGACCAAAAGGAGATCGAGGTTCTTATTTACAGTGGCGAGAAGACAATATTCCCCCACAAGTTGTGTTTGAAATTCTTTCCCCCAGCAATAGCGCCAAAGAGATGATCAATAAATACAAGTTTTATGAGCGCTATGGTGTGGAAGAATACTACTTGTATAACCCAGACACAGGTGAGTTGACTGGTTGGTTACGCTCTGGTGATGAATTAGCAGAAATTGAGCAAATGATCGGTTGGGTGAGTCCTCGTCTAAGCATACGCTTTGAAATGTCAGACGGCGAACTTCAGATTTATCGTCCTGATGGACAGCTGTTTCTAAGCTATCTGGAACTAGCACAGAAACAAGAACAAGCTGAAGTTAGGGCAGAACAAGCTGAAGCTAGAGCAGAAAAAGCTGAAGCAGAATTACAAGCACTCCGTGCTTTACTTCAAGAACGACCAGTGAATCCAAATTAAGTGTGAACGAATTTTATCTAGAAGTCAAACAACATAGCGATCGCCTAGACCGCTACCTCTCCCAAGAGTTACCAAATTTATCGCGATCGCGCATCCAACAACTCATAGAACAAAGTCACGTCCAACTCAATGACAATGTTTGCACATCAAAGAAAATTGCTGTCAAAGCAGGCGATCGCATAACCATAAAAATACCAGATGCAGAACCCTTAGAACTCCAACCAGAAGATATTCCTCTCGACATTCTTTATGAAGACGACTCCCTACTTATCATCAACAAAAGCGCTGGGTTAGTCGTCCATCCAGCACCAGGTCATCAAGACGGTACTTTAGTCAACGCTATTTTAGCTCACTGCCCTAATTTACCAGGAATTGGGGGAGTCCAACGTCCGGGAATTGTCCATCGATTGGATAAGGATACAACCGGGGCGATCGCAATTGCCAAAACAGAACACGCCCATCAACATCTACAAGCTCAACTCAAAGCAAAAACTGCACGGCGAGAATACCTCGGCATTATCTACGGCGTACCCAAAACAGAAAGCGGTACGATAAATTTACCCATCGGTCGTCATCCAGTTGACCGCAAAAAAATGGCGGTTGTTCCAGTTGAACAAGGGGGAAGAACTGCAGTTACTCACTGGAAAGTGAAAGAGCGTTTTGGTAACTATACATTAATGCACTTCCAACTGGAAACCGGACGCACCCATCAAATTCGTGTCCACAGCACCCACATCGGTCATCCTATTGTTGGCGATCCTATTTATAGTTCTGGTCGTTCCGTTGGTGTGAATTTACCCGGTCAAGCCCTCCACGCTTGGCGACTCAGGTTAGAACATCCTGTCTCTGGAGAATGGATCGAAGTCACTGCACCTCCTCCAGAGGAGTTTACAACTCTGTTGGAAGTTCTCAGGCGACGAGTTAGCATGTCTCAATTTTGATTAAGAAAGTACTCACTGGAGTTTAGACAAGTTCGCGGTGCGAAACTCCAAACCTTTATGCTCAGATCTTGCAGCATTCTCAACAAGACCCAAAAAACCGGGTTTCTGAACCATAAATTAAGGTTTCTACGAGCAGACATTCTCAAGAAACCCGGTTTTTCACTTCATGCAAGATGTGAGAATAGCCATAAATGTTCTCTAAAGTTTTTCAAAACTGCATAAGTTATTTTTGTTTACATCTATATAACCTTGTAAGGATTTACGGTTGTTTCAACCAACTAAATTCATTCACACCTATCGTTGAAAACGTCTACAGGTTATTAACGAATGAGCTACTTGTACGCTTTGCTAATAGGTATTGATTGTTATTTACCTAACAAATTACCTGATGATGCTTCTTATAAAAGCCTTAGGGGATGCGTGCGTGATATTAACCATGTGGAAGCTTTCCTAAAGCGCCAGTTTAATCTACCATCCGAGCAAATTTACAAGCTAACTGCTTCTAATGTTGACGGTTCTGATGAGCCATCCGAACCACCTTCAAAGTGGCCAACCTACGAGAATATTGTAAAGAAGTTCAAAGAACTTACAGAAATTGCTCAACCTAAAGACCAAGTTTACATTCACTACTCTGGTCACGGCGGACGTGCAGCAACAACTCGTCCAGAACTCAAGGGAGAAAAAGGATCTGATGAAACGCTTGTTCCCCTTGATATTGGTAAATCAACATCTTGTTATCTTCGGGACTTCGAGTTAGCAGCACTTGTGCAAAACATGGTGGATAAAGAGTTAGTTGTCACAGTTGTGTTAGATAGCTGTCATTCAGGAGGAGCAACGCGAGCCGGAGATTCTGACATTCGTGGCGCTGACACAAATACTGTTGACACAACGCAACGACCAACAGAAAGTTTAGTGGCATCGGCTGAGGAATTGGTGAAGATTTGGCAAAACTTGACAGGAGGAACTCGTAATGCGACTGCTGTAGGTGGGATGCTTCCGGATGTTAAAGATTATGTTTTACTAGCGGCTTGTCGTCCGTCGGAATTTGCCATTGAATATGCCTTTAACGGTAAAGAACGTAACGGAGCTTTAACGTATTGGTTGTTGGATTCTCTACAGAACCGCAGTCTGGATTTGACTTATAACGAACTTTACTCACGTATCAACGCCAAAATCCACAGTCAATTTCAACAACAAACGCCCATGCTGCTAGGTGAGGGTAACCGTTTGGTTTTCGGCAACAACTACGAATCTCTCCAGTATGCCGTCACCGTGATGCAAGTAGATGCAGCAAATAATCCAGTGCGAGTTAAATTAAATGCTGGCATAGCCCAAGTTGTGGAGGAAGGATCTCAGTTTGCTATTTACCCACGCGGAATAAAGGATATTACCCAACAAGACAAGCACTTAGCTATAGCTGAAGTCACAGAAATCGGTGTCACTGATGCTTGGGCGGAAGTTATTAAGACGCTGCGTGCAGGAGAAATCGAGCAAGGAGCTAGTGCGGTTATGCTATCCGCACCCGTGGATCTTATTCGCGGAATCCGTTTGATTGAATGCACACCAGAGAATACAGAATTGGAGGACTTACCACCAAAAGAAATAAATCAGCAAGCAGCTTTACAAGCAGTTGCGATTGCTGCTTCAGGAAATGGCTGGGTGAAATTAGTTGCTAATGAACAAGCCGCTGATTACCAAATTTCTATCAACAAACATGGTGAATACGAAATTTGTGAGCCAACAGGTAAGCCTTTTCCTAATTTACGACCTCCATTAAAGGTGGGCGAAACTGATGCATCTGCAAAGTTGGTGAAACGTCTAGTGCATCTTACTAAGTATAAAGCTACAGAGGAATTGGATAATTTTGGGACTCCTCTAACGAAAAAACTTGTAGTTGAGTTAGTTGGCAAGCAAGCTAATTATAGACGTACAAGGCAACCATCTCCTCAGCCATTTGATGACAAGAGTAACCCTAGTGTGCAAGCAGGGGAAACTGTCTTTTTGCGTATCCGCAATGAGTCTTCCCAAGTTCTCAACGTGGTTGTACTGGCTTTAAGTTCCGATTGGTCGATTTCTCAACTCAACATACTAGGAGACAATGCAAATTTTGTTCCTTTCGACCCCGGACAAGAAGAATGTATTTCACTCGAAATGAGTCTTCCAGAAGGTTATCAAGAAGGAACAGACAAATTTAAAGTGTTTGTCACAGTTGAACAAGCTAACTTCCGGTGGCTGGAGTTACCGTCCCTCGACCAACCAATTCCCGCTAGTAGCACTAGAGGACTGAAAGCACCCAGGAATCAACTAGAAGAACTTTTAGCCGCGGTGGGTGCTGATGACGAACCTTCCACAAGTAGAAACGTACAAGTTGTCGCCGATCCAAGTCGTGGATGGACGACAAAACAAGTAACCCTAAAGGTGATAGCGAATTAAATAAGAGCAAAGCATTGCATTCGTGAATCTGTAGTCAAAACCAAAATTCTTGATTCTGTAATGCTTGCTTCTTTTTGCCTGGTAAAAGCCACACAAAAGTATTCCGACAAACTAGGTACGCAACTATGAGCCAAACAAATACGTTACCCAACGCACAAAATAGAACAGGTTTCAAGCGCAGTTTAGCAATCGTCATTGGCATCAACGAATACCAGAACAAGATTCCCAACCTACAGACAGCTAGAAATGATGCTGAGAAACTAGCAGAGATATTAGCGAAAGAACATCAATATAATGAAGTGATTTTAATCACCGATAAGACTGACTGTAAACCAACCCTACAGAACTTATCAACTCTGCTTAAAGAAATTCGTCTGACAAAAGACGACCGTTTACTCTTCTACTTTGCGGGACACGGAATAGCACGCGATAGTGATAAAGGACCTGCAGGCTATCTCGTACCACAGAATGCAGATTTAGAAAAAAATGAAAATCTGCTCTCCATGCAGAAATTACACGACTGTTTGAGCGCACTTTCGTGTCGTCACCTACTAGTCATTCTTGATTGTTGCTTTGCTGGAACTTTCCGGTGGTCAACTGCCAGATTAGCGACAGTCATTCCGACAGTCATTTGTCAAGAACATTATGATCGCTTTATCAAATCTCCTGCATGGCAAGCAATTACTTCTGCAGCACATAACCAAGAAGCATTAGATATTATACGTCTGCGCGATAACCGAGGCGGCGATAAACACTCACCTTTTGCGAAAGCTTTATTCGACGCTTTGCGGGGTGAAGGAGATATATATCCTCCAGCTAAAAATGGTAAATCCGCAGGAGATGGAGTGATTACAGCAAGAGAACTTCATATTTACTTAGAAGGAAATGTAGCAAAAGATTCTAATGGGAGTCAAACGCCGGGGATATGGACTTTATCAAAACATGATAGCGGCGAATATATATTTCTAGTTCCTGGTGCTGAACTGAAATTAAAACATGCACCAAATTTAATTGAAGAAAATAATCCTTATCGAGGGTTACAGTCTTTTGAAGAAGAGCATTCACAATTATTCTTTGGCAGAAAGCAACTGGTAGAAGAATTGTATAAGAAGGTTTCCAATGCCTCTAGTTGGCTAACTGTTGTTTTAGGAGTTTCCGGTTCTGGAAAATCCAGTTTAGTCAAAGCAGGACTCATTCCCGACTTACGCAAGCAGGACAAAAAGTGGCACGTTCTCAACCCTATGCGTCCTACTGAATCTCCTTTTACAGCTTTGGCTAGGACTCTTCTGCAAATTACTAATAATAACGATATTTTTGTCAGCGATCAACTAGACTCTTTACAATTGGTTGATAAAATACTACAACAAGAAATTACAGTTTTAAATAAGGAAATTGATGATTGCGATAGAAATAGTGAAGAAGACGAAATTTTCCGATTAAAACAAAAAGTGGAGAAATACGAGAAATTTGTTGAGATTTGGAAACGAGAAACGAAAGAAACAAAGCAGCGTTTAATTGTCGATTATTTTGAGGAAATCAATATTGTTGTCAGCCAGAAACTAGAAAATTTATACTCAATTGTTCAAATAATACAAACAAAAATTAAAAGCTTAAATAAAACAATTTATGATTGCGATAAAAATCATAATAGTATTAAGAAATACGAGAAATATATTGATATTTTGAACAGAGGATTTAAAGAAAAAAGCCCAAATTTCATTTTATCTTATTTTGAGGAACTCAATAATTTGTGTTCCGATGAGTACCTCAAAAGGAAACGTAATATGCCCTTCGGGCACGCTCCACAAACGCAAGAATCGGATTTTAGCTTTTTTGGTGTTGACCAACTTAAAAACGAACAAGAAGCAGTTTTAGATTGTCTCAATCCACTTAGCAAACGCCTACAAGAAGACTCAAATAAATTTATCGAAATTGTCAAAACATGGAGTCAAAAAAACTCTGATAAGAGACTGTTACTAGTGATAGATCAATTTGAGGAGTTAATCACCTTAAGTTCTCAGAGTAAAGAAGATAAGCAAAACAAGCAACCGAATCTTACGGAGTCGCAACAGTTCTTAAAACTGCTAGAAGAAACTCTAGCAGCTAAATTGCCGCAACTGAGCATAGTGGTAACATTGCGTTCCGACTTTGAACCGCGCTTCCTCAACTCGGAGGTGCTCAAGTCGTATTGGGCAGACGCTCGCTTTCCAGTCCGTGCTATGTATTCCAATGAGTTGCGAGAAGCGATTGAGCGTCCCGCCGCAGAAAAGGCGCTTTACTTTGAACAGCTTCCAGATCAGCGAAATCCGGTAGACAGATTAATTGATGAAGTCGGGCAAATGCCTGGTGCTTTACCCTTGCTATCATTTACACTCAGCGAACTTTACATTAAACTTGCTAAAAAGTGGATACCTGGTGGAAGTAGCGATCGCGCCCTGAAACTTGATGCTGAATTTGACAAAGCGGGAGGCGTTGCTGGTTCTCTAACACGGAGAGCAAATCAGGAATATCAGGACTTACCCGATGATGCTCACAAAGATACGATGCGGCGGATGATGCTGCGGATGGTGACTGTTGAAAATGGGGAATCAGCACGGCGTCCGGTGCCATTGTCAGAATTAGTGTACGCACACAAGGATGACCCAAGCAAGCCGGATGACGAAGAAAATCAGCGAGTCAAGTTCGTTAAAAAATGTCTTATTGATGCTCGCTTGATTGTCAGCGGACAACTGAAAATGGGAGAACCTTATGTAGAGCCAGCCCATGATTTTCTAGTGAAAAGCTGGGATAAACTACTGGAGTGGCAAAAGGAACAAGATTTACCCCTGCAACGGCGACTGACACCTAATGCCTTAGACTGGAAAAAGCAGAAACCGTCAGCAAGTATTCTTGGAAAAGCTGAACCTGTTCTGAGTTGGTTTGATAAAAAAATTGACTCTGGTGAGGACTGGTTTGAGGAACACTCACCAAGTATTCTTGGAAAAGCTGAACCTGTTCTGAGTTGGTTTGATAAAAAAATCCACTCTGCTGAGGACTGGTTTAACAAAATCAAAAAGAATGCTCAAAAACACCAAACCAACAAGGATGCTGAAGAACCCCAAACCAACAAGGACGCTCAAGAACGCCAACGAGAGAAAAAGACTCAGTTTCTTTGGAATGGTAATCCTTACCTTGATGTTTTAAGAAAGAAACTCAAATCTCTCGAATCTAAGGATTACTACTGGTTCAACCAGGTAGAAACAGAGTTCGTGCAGCGCAGTATTTGGCAAAGACGCAGGAATGTTAACTTGCGTTGGAGCATTGCGATTGGCATAATTCTGTTATCGAGCGGGTTAACGATCTGGGCGCTAAGTGGTCAGAAACAAGCACTAATAAAACAAATGAGCGCTGATAAAAATTCCACGGAAACTATGTTACGCACAAATGAGCTGACACTAGATACTTTCATAAGTAGTTTACGGGCTGGAAAATCCCTAAACAACTGGCTTTTTTGGGTAGGATTTCTTAAACCACAACTAAACGAGCAGCTACAAAGTCAAGTCATCGAAACTTTGCGAACAGCATCTTATGCAGTAAGAGAACAGAATCGTTGGCAACTACGTCCAGGTTGGATAGCACGAGATATTGTTATTGATGAGAACAAAATATTAGTAGCTGCTACAACCAATGACAATAACATTTGCGTTTGGAATATACAATCTGATGAAAAGCCACTTTGTCATGAGTTCTCCGATAATCAAAGCTTACTTGCAAGTCCCATGCTTAAGTTTAGCCCTGATAACAAGAAATTAGTCATCAGTGACAGTGACTCTGTTAAACCAACTGAAATTGTTTTGTGGAACTTGGAATCCGATCAGATTCAGAAGTTAAAGGGAGATTTCGTTCCTGATGGCTATAGTTTTAGCCCTGATAGTAGAAAACTAGCTTTCATTAAAGATAAAACTGTTTATTTATGGGATGGGGAAAATACACCAGAATTATACCCATTAGAAGAATTGCAAGGCGATGTCAAAGGCATTAATTTTAAACCGGATGGAAACCTACTAGTGGCTACTGCTATCGAAGAACAAGACTCTCCTACGCTTGTTCATGTATTGGACTGCTCCTCAGGTGAAGAAAAGAAGTATACATTTCCAGATTTGAACAAAGTTATAAATATTATCATTGGTAATAACGGTCAACCGCTTTACATTACCAGTTTTTACGGACTGGGTATGGCTGATGTTCCCTATATTTATTTGTGGAAACGATCCGAAGAAAAGTTACAGAGGTTAGACTTTGACGAGAAGGTAAGTTTTAGCCCGGATGGAAAACAACTAGTTATCACACAATCAGATGGTACTATCCAGTTACTTAACTCAGACAGTTCTGAGGAGCAACTAACTATTCAAGGTCATCAAGGCATTTTCAGTAACGTGAGTTTTACCCGAAATGGCAAGCAACTGCTAACTGCCAGCAATGATGGCACGATCAGTCTATGGAATTTAGAGCAAAAACTTATTGATCCAACAGCAGCAATAGATTTTCCCGACTTAATTGATGGATTCAATTTCAGCCAAGATGGTCAGCAGCTAGTCACGCTAAAAGCAGGTACTGTTCACTTGTGGGATCTGTCGTCTATTCAAGAGTTAAGCTTGCCAAGTTTGCTCCAGCAACAGCAGTACGATAAAGAAAGCAAGTTTATTTTAAGCCCAAATGGTAACCAATCGACACAACTGGCAATCTTGGAACCAATTGATAATAAATCCCAAAAAATTCATGTGTGGGATTTATCTTTGGGCAAAGAGCAGGTTTATCCGATTAATAACCACTCTTTCAACAACAACAAATTTGAACTAGGGCGTTTTAGCCCAGATGGCAAGCAACTAGCAATTTTATATAAATATGATTCTATATACCTGCTAAATCTTACAAAGAATGATAACAACAAAAAGTTAACATGCAAAGCGAAGGATATTTATGCTTTGGCTTGGACAACAGATGGGAGACTAGTTGCGGCTACTCTTGGTCAAGATAGTATTGATATCTGGGAACTTTCTCCTGATTCCTCCTGCTACGAAAAACAGTTGGCATCCCAACGCTTTGGAGATGAATTCCCAAGAGATTTTCGCAACAGCAATCATAACATCAGTTTTAATACTGATGGTAGCTTGGTTAATATTTCTTATCAAGCTCATATTATCTTATGGGACTGGCGGAGGAATCTGCTTGTTAAATTTGATCAGGATACAGATGGATATAATCTCATCAGCCCTGATGGCCGCACGCTGGTTTCCTTATTAAATTCTAATGAGGATCAAACTAATAATGAGGATCAAACTAAGTTTCAAATTAAGTTATGGCGGCTGGGAGGATTAGATGAACTGCTAAAAAGCGGTTGCGAACGAGTGCGTGATTATCTAACTACCCTTGATGAAAATAACAGCGATCGCCATCTGTGTGACAATGTACCATCAGCCCCCGTAAATCCCGACAAGTAGGTTTAACTACTCGTCATTCTTCTTCAAACTAAGCATTCGCCCTCGCGATCGCAGCCGCAACCTCACGAAACTTGCGCGGATCGCCTTCGCTCAGGGGTTGTTCCTGACGCTTACGCGCATAAAGTTTTTCGAGAGTTGCTTGCCAGTCGATGTCCAAAGTGCTGACAGTTGCAGCAGTTGCCTTATCGAGTACCTCAACGGCATACTCCTGAATTTCTCTCTGCGCCAGCCAAATCCGAGCAATCACTGTGAGATTGTCTTCAGATTCGACCTGGCGGTCAAAATGTGTTATAATTTGCATCGCCCAGTCTGTGTGAGAAATGGCAACGGCGATCGCCAACTTCTGCAATCCAGTCACCGCTGCATAACGCACCACCCATTCTGGATCTTGGGACACTTGTAGTAGAGTCTCTAGCACCTGAGTTTGTGCGCTTTGAAGTTGCTCTGGTGGTAAATCTTCCCAGGCGATCGTACCTAGTCCCCTAGCAGCGCCTCGCCGGACACTGAAAGAAAAGTCATTTTTTGCCGCATCCAGCAATGTCTCCAATCCTCGTGGATCGCCAATTCCGGCAAGGGCGCGAATTGCCCAAGCCCTAGCACCATAGTTGTAGCCATCCAGCAGTTCCATTAAGGGCGTTACTGCTGGCTTGCCGATTTGAATTAATCCCTCAACTGCTGCAACCGCCGCCCCTGGGTTGTTATAGCCTAGCGCTGCAATCAGGGTTGGAATCGCCGCTTCCAGACGGGCGGCTGACAATTGCTCGACAGCTTCCAGTAGACGGGCAGAGGAGTCTGCTTCTTCAACGGCGCGGATTAGGGTTTGGGCAAGATTAGCAGTCATAAACTTAATTTTTAATATAGGGATGGCTGGACGTTGAATTTTTTATATAGTCTGAGTTCTTTGTATTGTTTCAATTTTAGACTAGTCGCTGGTCAATAATGAATGAACTCATAAATGAGGTTTGTGCTATTGTGAAGTGTATTCAAGCAAAAGAATTATGACTCCTGTAGTAAAAGAATTCCTAAGCACCTTTGATCGCTTGCCAGACTCAGAGCGGCTAGAGATTGCATTGGAAATTTTGAAGCGGGTGATTCATGTAGATTTTCCGCCTTTATCGGATGAAGATTTAGTCTTAAATGCTGAAGCAATTTTTTTAGAGTTAGATAAGCAAGAAGCTGCCCATGAATAATCCTGATCGTGGAGAGGTGTGGCTCGTCGATCTAGGCTATGCAGCAAAAGTTAGACCATGTTTGGTCATTAGTATTCCAGCTTTGGAACAAGATCGTGCCTTGGTAACCTTAGTTCCTCACACAACTAGCCCACGTGGTTCGAGATTTGAAGTAGAGATCAAAGTCAACTTCCTTCGAACTGGAGTGTTTGATGTGCAGAACATTATTACAATTCCTCATGCAAAGTTACTGCGAAAGCTAGGAAGTTTGACGCCAAAGCAAATGACACAAGTGGAAGAAGTATTACTCTTGTGGTTAGGATTTAACAAAGCAAGCATTGAAGACGAGGATTAATCTGTGTGTCGCTCGCTGCGGCATCATACTAAAGTAGCCCATCCATTAGCATCATTACCCGAACAGCACCCTCGGATAATTCATCGGAAGATGACATATAAATCTGATGTTCAAGTAGTCCTTTGAGCGCAATTAATTTTATACTATTTTCAGGCAAAGTTTGAGCGAATGAAATGCATAAAATGCAAATTTCAAGAAACGATTTGTGGCAAAAAACATCATTTTCTACATGCTCATATCTTAAGTCGTTAGACAGTGAGCGTGCATCTATTGTTCGTCGTGCTATACAAAGCTGGGATAAACTACTAGAGCTTCCTTTTGCTGAAAAAATATTTTTAGATGATAGTAGCCCTGATTTCAATGGGATGAAAATACTTCAATCTTCCAATCAAATTAATAATTTTGATTGTGTCAGATATAATACTATGACCCATCCGCCTCATAGTAATTTTGGAATTCTTATTAGTCTGAATCTTTGTAAATCTGATTATATTTTACATATAGATGACGATAATAAAATAGTAGGAACACCTCAAGACTGTATTAATATCTTGGAACATGGTCTTACTATTCTTCATGAAGATAAAAATATTCTGGGAATAAATTTGATGCATATAGATCTAAATACTTGGAAGTGGAGTCCAAGTAAAAATTATTTGGGAAGTGATGTCTTTTCTCATCCCATTGAATATTTTGGAAATTCATCATGTTTAATTAGGAGAGAACTTCTAGATGTGGTGAGTTTAAAAGATATTTTTAATTGGGGCAAAGAACAGCCAGCTAATTGGGAAGAGTTAGTCTCAAAGGATACTTCTTCGTTTCTTGTTGCTAAGGTTGAAACTCCCTTTACAATTGAGAAGGACGTATTTGTATATAAAAGCACATCATAAGGCTTCAGGTGCCTGAAAAAGGAATAAGCCAAGAATAGGCAATTTTATGACCAAAGCGGAAGGTTCAGCCGTTTGGTGCTGTAGGAGGGGAGGCAAGACCAAAGACGGGACGAAAGTCTCATCTGAGGCACTCGCCTATGAGTACAGAAGCGCCCACCATACCGCTTGCAGTTGGTGGTGGGTAGTTCACAGCAGCCCATCCATTAATGTCATCACCCGAACAGCGCCCTCAGATAACTCATTGGAAGGTGACATATAAATCTGGTGTTCCAGTAGTCCTTTGAGAGCAATCAGTTTTATACTATTTTCAGCCAAAGTTTGAGCGATCGCCTCTGCTGCTGGCAAGTAACCAATGGCACCCAAGTCTGCAAGTGCAGATCGACGCAGTTGCAAATCTTTACCTGCCAAGGCTTGCACCAGGCGTTCTCCATAGATCACATCTTGAGTTAACTGGTACATGGCTCGTGCTGCAGCATACTGAATCCGCTCGATTGGATGATCCAAGAACAGCGAAATCAGCGGAACAGCGACGGTTGCTCCTAGGGTTCCTAAGGCTTCTAAGATGGCATCATAAGGTTGAGAGAAGTCTGGCTGGTTTGGAACGAGGTGATTTCCTTGCAAGCCTACTTTGAGTAGGGAAATCAAATTGGGGATACAAACTGGATCGTCCAGCATCTCTAGGGATTGAGCTGCAGCTTCCCGGACGTAAAAATCTGAGCAGTCCAAAGACTGAATCAGGGGTAGTACTGCTTGGCGATCGCCCAATTTTCCCAACGCCCTAGCAGCATTCCGCCGTAACGGGTATCCACCTTCTTCTGTGCGATCGGCTTCGTCTTCTAATGCCTGGATGAGAAGTGAAACTGCTGCAGCTTCCCGTACCCGAAATCTGCCCAGCCACCAAGCCGCATACATGCGCAACCCCAAGTCTTCTCCTTGGAGATTGGCGATCGCCTGCTCGATTGTTAAAGATTCACTGCTACTCGATTCATCCGGTGCAAACACGTCTAAACTCATGCTGTTTCTCTTGGGAATGTAGAAAACGTGATCCTAAAGACCACGGAGGAAACATGACACGGCTAATTTATTAGCTATCATACCGCCTTGGAGTGCCTCAATACCGTGTTGTTTTGCATTCAACTTTCGTTCAGGCAGTTATGAAGTGATATCTAAGCACTCTGTACGCATATGATTTTGCTCAAAAGAGCCTTCCCTTTCGGGAGTAAAGTTAGCCGAACCTAGGAGGTTCCGCTTCGCTAACGACAATGTTAACGGTCGGTAACTATACCAAAGACACTGGCTTAGCCCTCTAAACCTGTTTAATCCCTGGTTTCTAGAGCTTGGGACTGGCTACGTATCCCAAAATAGGAACTTGAACACTTGCCGTTAACGTAGTACCCGAAGGTGCTAAGTCTGGTCAGCTAATCCTAAAAGTTTGAGGCTAGAAGCCCCTTGCCTTTAGGCAGCGGTGCTGACAATATGACCATTCGCTTTTTTTATCATACAGATCTTATCAATCATAAAAGTATTGGGAAAAGGCGGCGATCTTCGGTTTTATGGCAAATTTCTAGATGGAGTCTTGCACTTTCCTGGTTTAGCAACAGAACATTAATCCAAAATCAGATATGAGTAACCTTGAATTAAAAAATCACCCAGTTTGGCATGATTTTACTGAAATCCTAAAAAACATAGATGCCAATACACTTGTTAAAGAACATCTTTCTTTATGTGATTATAAAGTGTGCGGTTATTGGGATGAGCAAGATAAATATTATGAAGAAATTCCCCTACCACGCACCCTCGAAGCTGAATTAACTAGTAGTTCCATTGGCGTAACACAGAATAAACGCTTTCTCCAATTGAAGTTTATCCTCACAGCTTCTAGAAATGGTGTTGAAGATAATTTAAGCCATAATAACAGACTGCGTATTGGCGAGTTAGAACTTGTTTATGATGAAAATCTAGAATTTATAGATGAAAATTGGCAATTAGATATTGATTATCCTTTTCTGGATATTCAACACGCTTTACAAGAATAGTTGTCCACTTGAATCAACGTGCTGCGCATACAAATAAAATACGTTTCAATCCCTAATAGGGAGAAAGAGAAATTTCGACTCCAAAAAGAAAGTGCGAACCAGGTGAGCCTGAGTTTCAATCCCTAATAGGGAGAAAGAGAAATTTCGACGACAGTTGACGCGGTAGCGCTGGTACAGCAGCTTACTCAAGTTTCAATCCCTAATAGGGAGAAAGAGAAATTTCGACCACTGCTGACACTTGCCATTCTGAATCAAAAGCTGTTTCAATCCCTAATAGGGAGAAAGAGAAATTTCGACTGTAGAAACCCTAGACAACACAGTGTTGAGAGCACGTTTCAATCCCTAATAGGGAGAAAGAGAAATTTCGACATTGCCTCCGCGCCCATCTGTAAACATAGAGCAAGTGTTTCAATCCCTAATAGGGAGAAAGAGAAATTTCGACAAAATCTTGGACATACTTGGTAGCTTCTTTTTGGGTTTCAATCCCTAATAGGGAGAAAGAGAAATTTCGACTCTTAAGCTTAGCTGTTATGTTGAGTTTGAAGTGGTAGAAGGTTTCAATCCCTAATAGGGAGAAAGAGAAATTTCGACTTTAATCTTGACTTCCCAATGACGAAAACGGAAGTTTCAATCCCTAATAGGGAGAAAGAGAAATTTCGACTCGACGAGCGCGGTTTCATAACGTCTTAGAATATCTGTTTCAATCCCTAATAGGGAGAAAGAGAAATTTCGACTGTTAACTGTTTCCTGTGCGGTCATTATTATAACGGGTTTCAATCCCTAATAGGGAGAAAGAGAAATTTCGACGACATCCGAGCTTGGCTTGCAAAATGGGGAGTGAACGTTTCAATCCCTAATAGGGAGAAAGAGAAATTTCGACGTAAACTCTCGTGCTATTGTGGTGCTGATGGAATAGTTTCAATCCCTAATAGGGAGAAAGAGAAATTTCGACTTTTGACTGAGTGCCAAAGCAGAGGGGGAATAATGTTTCAATCCCTAATAGGGAGAAAGAGAAATTTCGACCTTATCCCCCCATTCCCTTGCTGCCAACTCATCAAAATCGTTTCAATCCCTAATAGGGAGAAAGAGAAATTTCGACTCAGCGCTAAAAAGGATACCAGCTACAAAGACAAGTTTCAATCCCTAATAGGGAGAAAGAGAAATTTCGACAAGTTGGCGTAGTGCGTTAAAGCGTGAGTCAAGTTTCAATCCCTAATAGGGAGAAAGAGAAATTTCGACTTCTCACCTCTTGTCATGACAAAACAAAAAAAACGTTTCAATCCCTAATAGGGAGAAAGAGAAATTTCGACCTTGAATTGTCAACATGGTACCACTCCTAAACTCCTTGTTTCAATCCCTAATAGGGAGAAAGAGAAATTTCGACCTCACCCCAAATCGCTTGCTGATTTCAGTATCTGATGTTTCAATCCCTAATAGGGAGAAAGAGAAATTTCGACGTATAGGATTTGATATCTATTACTTTTGCGGTCAAGAAGTTTCAATCCCTAATAGGGAGAAAGAGAAATTTCGACTAGTACTAAGAGATGAAGCATCTGAATTAAGAATAGTTTCAATCCCTAATAGGGAGAAAGAGAAATTTCGACCTGGTACACTTCGCCCGGTCTTAGGCGTGTGTCCATGTTTCAATCCCTAATAGGGAGAAAGAGAAATTTCGACACTCATCCAGTGTGCCAGACTTCCAAGCGTTTATGTTTCAATCCCTAATAGGGAGAAAGAGAAATTTCGACATTCTTGCTTGTTGCTGGATAGCAGTGGAATGCGTTTCAATCCCTAATAGGGAGAAAGAGAAATTTCGACCATCAGTAGCGTCATAATTCTCTTGACAGTATTCAGTTAGGTTTCAATCCCTAATAGGGAGAAAGAGAAATTTCGACTTGGATTGAGAAGTAGGTCATAACATTGTAACAAAAGTTTCAATCCCTAATAGGGAGAAAGAGAAATTTCGACTTTGACCCCAATTTACTGCGGCAATATATAGAAGTTTCAATCCCTAATAGGGAGAAAGAGAAATTTCGACGTTGTGGTTTGTTTGCTTTCTTACTATATTATACGTTTCAATCCCTAATAGGGAGAAAGAGAAATTTCGACTTATATTCATCATTCCAGGGGGCTGCATTTCGTAGCGTTTCAATCCCTAATAGGGAGAAAGAGAAATTTCGACCAGGTACTGTCGCACTGGCTGATGATACCAGATTCACTGTTTCAATCCCTAATAGGGAGAAAGAGAAATTTCGACACACACGCGACACTTACCAGATTTTCAAAAGTAGTTTCAATCCCTAATAGGGAGAAAGAGAAATTTCGACGACTATTGCTGGTACACGGTCGAGAACGAAAAACGTTTCAATCCCTAATAGGGAGAAAGAGAAATTTCGACCAGGACATCCGGTAACATCACCTTATGGATATCGCGTTTCAATCCCTAATAGGGAGAAAGAGAAATTTCGACAAATGCTGAGGTTAGCAAAAAGACTAGACTTCATGTTTCAATCCCTAATAGGGAGAAAGAGAAATTTCGACTTGTGATTTTCGTTGGTGCATCGTTGGATCATTTGGTTTCAATCCCTAATAGGGAGAAAGAGAAATTTCGACTGCGGCAATTAGAAAACTGCACCATATAAAGTTTTCAAGGTTCTAAATCGCGGATGATCTAATGGTAGCATCATAAAAAGTAAATTGGTTGACAGGTAAATGGCTGAAATCCTGTCTGGGCAAGGAGCGCGGATGGTTTTTAATAATTTTTCTCCAAAAGTCTTATCCTGTAAGCAATCCAGCCATTTTTTTTGAAACCCTTTTTCCAACACCTACCCATCCGCGCATTCGGCAAAGAAAATCCTGTTATTACGGAAAATCGGCAATCAGCAGTTGGAAGGCTCCATAGCTGATTGCCGGTTGTAGTTTTTTCCACCAAAGGACGACTCACCAAAGGGGACTACAAAGGTGTGATACTGGCTATCTTGCCTCCTTCGCGTTGCACCCGTTGCATGTAATCTGATAGCTGTTCATAAGGAATGACAACAGCTTTGTTGCTACGGCGTACACGCGGATATTTGGGAGTTAAAATAGCAGACACTTCCACACGGTACAAGCGGCGATCTCCATAAATGGTTGAGCCACCGAAAGCAGTATTGGGAGTCACTCCCTTGCCTGAGGGACGATAGCCATAGCCAGGGCTACCCGGTGCGACAACGGCTGTTGCGGTATTGCGTCCCAACTCTGTGACGAGGTGTGGAGAATTGCCACCAAACTGAGCGCGATCGCTGTTGGCATAGCCGCGATATAGTTGGAACATCCGGCTAAACCCAACAGTTTTCTGTCCGGTTTGAGTCGCGAAGCCGCGATAGTAGGGTACTATGTATTCGCCAAAATTTGCTTGATACTCAGGTGAATCAATGTAAGCATCTATGTCGGCGTCGTAGCCTTTGTTTTGATACAAATCCAAGTGATTGATGATTTCAGCTTCGTCATAAGGTGCCCGACCCAACAAATGCTTATAATTCAGTTCAATGGTTCGGGTTTGGAAACTGTTGTAGAAAAACTTGGATTTATACAGTTCTGATTTTGCCACCTGCCGGACAAATTCTTGGACTGTAATCCTGCCATTTGCCAGGAGCGATTCAATACTGGTGAGGCGTTGCGATGCCATTAAATAATCGTTGCCCAATAGCTGACGATAGACAGCGGCAATAACATTTGGCACATCTGCCGGACTACGCAGTTCTACAGGGGAAAAATCAGTAAAGGCAGAGGTTCCAAGGCGGGATGCTTCTGTTGTAATAGCCATTTAAAAAATCTCCTTATTAACCAAGTTCATCATTTGTCATTTGTCTAATACCAATGACCTATGACCTATGACTAACTAAGAAAGTGTGATGCTCATGACCTTGAAGCCCTTGCTGTTCAGTTGTTGCAACTTGCTGGAAAGCTGCTCAAAAGGCACAACAACTTCACTGGTTGCACGCCGGAGTACGGCTGATTTAGAAGACGGCGGTTGCATAATCCGCAGTCGATAGGTACTTCCGCCACGGCTACCTGTAGAGACACCTGTCAAGGAGCCACTGGAGGCTGCGTAGATGGGTGAAGCTGTATTCTGGGCTACTTCCCGAGTTAGCCGTCCTTGATTTTGTTTTTGGGCGCGATCGCTACTGGAATAGCCCCTAAACAGTTGGAACATCCGGCTAAATCCGACATTTTTCTGACCTACTTGAGTCGTAAAGCCGCGAAGGTAGGGTACTATATTTTCGCCAAAATTTTCTTGATATTCGAGTGAATCAATGTAGGAATCTATATCTGCTTCAAAGCCGCGCTCATCTAATATCTGACTGTGAGCAACCATTTCACTGTAGTCATTTGGAGCACGACCAAGTAAATGTTTGAAGTTCAACTCAGTTGTGCGGTAACGGTAGCAATTCTCAACGAACCGCGAACGGTAAAAATCCGACTTAGCAATTTGCCGTACAAACTCGCGAACTGAAATCTCACCGCGCTTGAGTTGGGATTCAGGGACAACGAGTCGCTCACTTTCCATCACATAGCAATTGCCCAAGACCTGTCGATAGACAGCGCGGATTACCACCTCGACTTGTTCTGCACTGTCATCTGGGCGCAGTTCTATCCATACTGAAGCTTCGCTCGGTGTAATCCCTAGTCGTTCCGAACCAGCGAAAACTGCCATATTTGCCTCCCTATTTCAACCAGTTATCAGTTACCAGTTATCAGTTATCAGTTACCAGTTATCAGTTACCAGTTATCAGTTATCAGTTGTTACTGTTCCCTGTTAAGCGTTCCTGTTCCCTGTTAAGCGTTCCCTGTTAAGCGTTCACTGTTTCACTGTTTTGATGTGCTTCATCGGAATAAAGCAGCCCGGTAAAGTGAACAACTCAATCATCAATCATCATGATTGCTAACAAAGCTGTTTACCCTACCGGGCCTGTGTGTTTACTAGCTTAGAGCGTTAATAGCGTAGTCGAGGTAAGAGTTAGCTTCTACAGCTGGATCTCCGCTCAGACCGTGGTTAGCTTTAATGTGCTTGAGTGCTTCAACGTACCAGCTAGGAGACAGGTCGAAGGTCTTGTTAATTTCAGCTATTCCAGCAATCAAGTAATCATCCAATGGACCTGTACCACCAACAACCAAGCAATAGGTGACCATCCGCAGGTAGTAACCGATGTCACGGACGCACTTTGCCTTGCCACGAGAATCTGCAGCATACTGAGGTCCCTGCATTTGGGTGGTGTAAGGGAACTTTTGGTATACAGCGTTTGCAGCACCTTCAGCCAAACTTTGAGCTTTAGAGGTCAAACCTTTAGCAGCTTCCAAGCTAGCGCTAGCTTGACGGAAGCGACCAAACGCAACTTGGACTTCTGTGCTGCTCAGGAAACGTCCTTGGGAATCAGCAGCGCTAACGGCTTCAGTGAGTGGAGTTTTCATTGCTTTTCGTATCTCTTGTATTGTTTTACAAAGTTTTGCTTGAAAGCGAGTTTGTCTAAAGTCATTTGTCCACTAGTCAGTTGTCTAAAGTTAATGACTATTGATGAAATGACTGGTGACTAAAGATTTAAGCAACTGCAGAAGCTGCACGATCAAAGTACCCAGATACTTCGGACATCAACGCGCTGCAATCTCCTTTGGTGATACCGTTGGTGTCATTCGCAATTTTTAAGGCTGCGTCTTTCATTTTTTGAACACCCACTGCTACAGAAGCACCAGGGGTTCCTAGCGCCAAGTAAGTTTCCTTCAGACCGTTCAAACAGCGATCGTCGAGTATGCTAGCATCTCCAGAAAAAATAGCGTAGGTGATGTAGCGCAAGATAATTTCCATGTCGCGTAAGCAAGCTGCCATCCGACGGCTGGTATAAGCATTGCCACCAGGAGCGATCAGCTGGGGTTGTTCTGCAAACAGACTGCGAGCAGCATCAGCAACGATCGCGGAGGAATTGCTGGTAATGCGGTTGACAGTATCCATCCGCTTGTTGCCATCTGCGACCATTGCTGTCAGAGCATCTAGTTGACTAGAGCTCAGGTATTCACCTCGTGCATCGGCTTGAGAAACAACTTTTGCAAATGCGTCTAGCATAAATTTGGTCTCCTAATTCCTTTGTTTGAGTTACGATTTCGTTTCACTACGGAATCGTTCAGCAATCGTGAATTTTGCCTGTGTGGGCAGCTTAGAAAGGCTATACAGTGATAGAGGGCATGACTGGTTCTCAGCAATTCTCAGATTTGCCTGTTTCGGTATGTTGATAACAGTGTTAAGTTATTTAACGAATCTGAGACAAACTCCTCATTTTCTATTTTAGAGGTAACTGAGCCATGAGCTGCTTCTCATTTTTGCCTTCCTAAATCTTTATACAATGGAAAGGGGAACTTTGTGTGTTAAAAGTTGTTATAACTTACTTTTTTTTTACAAACGGTAACAATCCAGATGCAGTCTAGCTTTTAAGCTTGACAATACGTACCATAGTTACACCACTTTTGCGCCGTGGCAACGAAGAAAAGTAGACTAAACGTTACATTAAACGACATTGAACGGGAGAAGTTAGAAAAGCTCGCCGAAGAGTCTGGACTCTCCCTATCTCGTACTATCGCCCAATTAATTCGCAAAGCAAAGCTTAAACCAAATGATAAGGAAAGTTAACGTTTAGCAGGGAACAGGGAACGCTTAACAGTGAACAGTGAACAGTAACAACTGATAACTGATAACTGCTTACTGTTAACTGACAACTGACTCGGTCAGCTTTCTCTCTAGATCAAACAGGAAGCCATGAATGTATTCCTCTGTCCACTCTTCGCCGTAGAAACGCTTGAACATTCCTCGTGCTGGGTCTTTCTCGGCCCGATACCGCAAATAGCGCAATTGTGCCTGCTTGATGGTAGCTAGGGCTTGAGCATCCTTCACAGGTTCCGCCTGTTCTACAAAATCCAAGTATGCCTTGAGGTAATCTTTAAACGCGGCGAACACATGGGTTTCAACATCAGTAGTCTCTTTGGGGCGAGTCCAGAGAAATGCTGGCGAAAAGAAAGGGCGGGCTTCTTCGGGAAAGTCTCCACCCCACGGTAGGTGTTGCCGATAGCTCTCAAAGATGGGCAGAATTGGTGCGCTATACTTTGCTTGATAGTCCGGATCATCCCGAAACAACGGTTGCATATCTAGGGCAATCAGGTGTCCTCCTGGCAAGGTTACCAAATCCCCTCCAAAAAATGGCAGATCGTAGTTCAGATCAGGAAAAATAACGAAATTGAGAACTTGGAGTGATTTGCCCCCCTGTACGTGCGCTGCCCGAATCTGTCGAAGTTTTGGTGCACAAAAGCCATAACTGGTCGTCACAACTTCCTCTTGATTCTTGCCCTTACCGGTGATCGCACTTTTGTATTCAAACCCTGAAGGAATGGGATAGGGCATGAGTTCTAATCGCGATTGTAAATAGGCGATCGCATAATCGAGAAACGGTTGATAAAGAGTCATTGGTTATTAGTCATTAGTCATTAGTCATTAGTCATTAGGAGGCAGTGCGGTGGACGGGTTTCCCGGCATAAAGCACCTGCCGTTCATCAGTCATCAGTAATTTTTTTTAACAGATGACTAATGACAGAACACAAGGAGCAAAAAACTACTTTTTGGCGGTAGCGGCTAATGGTACTGCATCTTCAAACAAAAACCCGTAGAGGAAGCGTTCTGCCCACTCATGACCGAAGTAACTGCTGAATAGACCTGACGCCGGATCGCGTTCAGCACTGTATTGGTCGTAATCTTTTTGCGCCTTGACGATTCGCGCAATGTCTTCTGGATCATGTAGAGGTTCCGCCTCATCTAGCATTTGCCAGTACAAATTCAAGTAGTCCTTGAACGCTGCAAGTAAGCGTGTCGCGACGGTTTCGGCATTTGTTTTGGCAAACAGTAGGTATTTAGAGAAATATTGATTGGCATCATAAAACTTCATCTCCAAGTTTTGTGCCAAATCTGGATATTTAGCGTGTAGGAATTTCAATGGCTCAATGTACTTGCGCTGATACGCCTCATCTTGGAACAGAGGCTGAAAATCAAGCACAACCAAGTTTTTTATTTTACCGAACGACAGAAAATCTACTCCCAACAAGGGTAAGTCGTAATGATGGTTAGGATAAATAACGCTATTGAAAATTTGAGCACTTTCGCCCGCATCAATGTAGGTATAGCGAATTTTCCGCAATTGTGGGCATTGATAGCACCAGCTTTGAATGGTTGCTGGGTTTCTGCCGCGATCGCTGACCTTTAACTCTAACCCTGCTGGAATTGCCCGATTTTGTAAATTGAATCTGTTATACAGTTCATTTTCTAAATGTTTTACAAAGGGCTTGTACATTGATATTAATCCATATTTATAAGACTTTCTCGACAACAATAAAGGATTCTGAGAACCTCTGTCCCATTTCTTTACAAGGATGCAATAATTTGTGACATACTCCAGTTACCAAACTTAACTTCCTGATGCTCTTGCCAAATTCTGTTCAATAAGTTGATTTAACGTTGCCTCTGATACGCAACGGCGTTCTGAGCAATATGTCATCATATATACACCACTCATCGCACGCACAGTACTAACACGCACACGAAAGTCATCAGTAATAAACCAGCACCGTTCTTGTCCCTGGTTTATATCATATTCCGTGTCCATTGTCAAAATGCCATCTTTTCCAAACCAGTAGCGACTAACAACGGGCATTTTTTCCACGTAGCCGCGATCGCGGATGAGTTTTCCAGACAACAAACTTTCATCATCTGGCACATCAACAAGCACCGCTGCTTGGTCTGGATTGGGTTCGCGATTGTCCTGGTTTTCCTGCCACATAAAACTGCCTCCCCCCATTGCCCTGGCAGGATCAATTCCTTGATTTTCACAAATCGTTTTCACTCTTGGATCTTCTGGTTCAACGACTTGAATAATCAAATTTGACTCCCCAGACTGATCCGCAGCCAGGTCAAAATGGTGGACAGTGCGTTGGGTAAACCACGTGCCTTGACTCTTACGAAAAAAGTCCATCATAGTCATGGGTGGAATCAGCCGCATTTCTAACCTCAACAGCAGGAAAAGTGTAAAGGAATGTAACAAGAATTTATCTGATGTCTCACATTGTACACTTTTATCAGTTATCAGTTATCAGTTATCAGTTACCAGGGGGTCAACAAATCGGTTTCCCTGTTCCCGTTCGGCTGACGCTCACCTTGGCGTTGCCTGTTAACTGTTAACTGTTAACTGTTCACTGTTCTAAGCGCTCCTTAAAGAAAATGACTGCAAAAAACTCCAATATTTCCTTATCTAGTAACATCGCAGCCCTCAAAGCAGGAGAGGCTCTCAATCATGAAGATTTGTATCAGTCCGACCTCAGGGGACTCGATTTGCAACGAGCAAACCTGCGCCAGATAAATCTGGTTGGAGCCAATCTGAGTGGGGCAATTCTGTGTGAGGCAGATCTGAGTGGTGCGGATCTGCGTAAGGCTGACTTGCAGGGCGCTGATTTGAGCAATGCCAATTTGCAAGGAGCATTTTTGCACCGGACATATCTTCAAAAAGCAAATTTCAGCGGTGCGAATTTGGAAGGAGCTAAGCTACAAGCAGCTCGATATGATCAAGACACGATTTGGCCCGAAGGATTTGCTTACAAAACCTGTGGGGCAATTGGTCCTGGTGCTAATCTTAATGGTGCTCACCTCAACACTGCCAATTTGAGAGATGCTGATTTGAGGAATGCAAATCTGTTGGGAGCATATCTGTGTGGTGCAGATCTCACTGGAGCAAATTTACAAAATGCACGCCTGAGTGGTGCGGATTTACGGTTAGCGTATTTGACAGGAGCTGACTTACGGAATGCGCGACTCAATAATGTAGATTTACAAGGGGCAGATTTACGAGCTACCAACTTCAGTGGTGTTGAAATCGAGTACCTTCAGAGCATTGCTGGAGCAGATTTTACTCTTGTTCAGGGATTGAGTGAGGCGATAAGAGCGATGTTACTCAGCCGTCCTGCTTTAGAATTGGATGCTTGGAATTCCTTTACTCGCAAAACAACGCGTCAAAGTTTAGAAATTGGTGATAGCGCAAATAAATAAGCCAGGACTTAGGCAAAAATAACCTACTTGCACCCGTTGCGACGAGGAGTGCGCAATCTCACAGTCTTGTTCTTTCATAACTCGTGCGTGAGTCCTATAGGCGTTACATTTTTGCGGGATAGTTTTATTTTATTTGCTTAAAATAAAACTATTTCTCTCGTTCCTTGTCTCTGGCAGGGAATGCATAACTGTGGGTTGCTGCTTCTATATAATTGTTGGAAGGTGAGGAGAGCGCGAATGACATGAAACAAGCAAACTTAGTCTTGGAAACAATGAATTTGTATTTCTGTAATAACAGAGGAAAGCAATGGCAACTTTTGAGGTTATAACAAAAGAAGGATTGCGCTTAGTCAAGGTTATTTTGCAACACGAAACCGTGAAAACGGAGTCTGGTGCTTTGTACTATATGCGTGGCAAAATTAATATGGAATCTAAAGCACCTTCAGCAGGTAGCTTTTTTAAATCTTTAGCAACAGGTGAAAATATTTTTCGACCCACTTATACAGGAACTGGTGAATTATACTTGGAGCCTTCTTTATCTGGATTTCACATCATAGAGTTAAATGGCACTGAATGGATTTTAGACAAAGGAGCATACTGGGCAAGTGATGGTTCTGTAGAAGTCAGTGTTGAGAGAAATAAATTATTTTCTGGTTTAGTCGGTGGCGAAGGTTTGTTTCAAACTAAAGTCAAAGGTAGAGGAAAAGTGGTCATGGTAGCCCAAGGACCTGTTGAAGAGATACATTTGCAAAATGACCGCTTGGTTGTCGATGGTAATTTTGCGATCGCTCGCACGAACACCCTAAAATATCGAGTTGAAAAAGCCACTAAGTCTATTTTGGGTTCAATGACTTCGGGTGAGTTTTTAGTCAATACTTTCGAGGGAACTGGTACCGTGCTACTTGCTCCTGTTCCTTATTGGGGAGAGATGTTGCTGCGTCAAATAATCTCAGCGCGTCCGACAAATACTTCTAGTTCAGAATAATTATGAAAGCGTAGAAAAGGAAGGAATTATAAATTGAGTTATTCCCTCTATGCAATTTCTAATTTAGAATATTTCTCTGGTTCCTTGTCTCTGGCAAGGAATGCATAAGTTGAGGCTCTGCCTCAGTATAATCATTGAGAAGCAAAGCCTCCTGCAGTGCATTCCTATGCAGAGCATAGGGAACGAGAGAAAAACACAAAAATAACAAAATACCATAATAAACAATGCCTCACCACATTCTCAAAGCCACTAGGGAAACTGTGCATCTAGGTGGGTTCTCTCATCTTTTAGAACCAGCACTCACGGTGGACTCTGGCGATACAGTTGACGTAGAAACATACACTGGTTACTACGTTTACGACAAAGCACCACCGGAGTTTCTCACACCTGCATTTGTTGATATTTGCCAAAATCTTTCTCCAGAACGCAAAGTTGCAGCAGGACCACATTTGTTGACAGGACCAATATATGTGCAGGGTGCGGAACCTGGAGATGTTTTGGAAGTCAAATTAGAAGCAATCACACCAAGTTTACCTGTTGGCTTCAATGCAATTCGTACAGGTTGGGGAGCATTACCACATCATTTTCATCAACCAGCTTTAAGATTTCTTCCTCTGAATTTAGAAGATAATATTACAGAATTTCCAATTGGTAGCGGTATCAAAATTCCTCTCAAACCCTTTTTTGGTATCCTGGGTGTCGCGACTACAGAAGCATCCCGAAACTCAATTCCTCCTGGTAATTATGGTGGTAATATTGATAATCAGGAACTCCAAGCCGGGACTAAGATTTTTCTGCCAATTTTTGTTCCTGGTGCTTTATTTTCTATTGGTGATGGACACTCAGTTCAAGGAGATGGGGAAGTTAATGTCACCGCAATTGAGACTTCAATGAACGGCACAATTCAGTTAAAAGTTCGCAAAGATTTACAATTGACAACGCCAATTGCCGAAACATCTACAGATATCATCACTATGGGATTTGGTCAAACATTAGATGAAGCTTTGGAACTGGCTTTAAAAAACATGATTGACTTTTTAGAACGCTTCATCAATTTGTCGGCGGAAGATGCTTATGTTTTGTGTAGTTTAGCCGTGAATTTTCGCATCACTCAAGTTGTCAACAGTCCGCAAAAAGGTGTTCATGGAATTTTATCAAAGTCCATTTTGCCTAAAGCAATTGAATTATAAAAATCTTATTTTTTTAATATTAGACATCTTGCAAAAATGAGATTTTACGACGTTCTGTTTCCTGTTCCCTGTTCCCTGTTCCCTGTTCCCTACAACTGCCACGAAGTCTATTGATTTTGTATGCTTACAGTTAAGATGGCGTATCACTGCTTTGCTTTAACTTAAGTAGAGGAATGAGAAACCAACAAAGCATTGTAAATACTGCACTAACAATGACAAGGATGGAAACTGGAATTCCCCGATTATATAAGTAACCACCCAAGATAGGACCCGGCTGTTTAGCCAGGTTATACACGGACATTAGCAGTGCGTAGGTTGTTGCTTCCACACCAACAGGACAAGCTCTTGCTGCTAGTTCTAGTACACCCAGCATAGCTATCATGTAAAAAAATCCAAAAAATATACTCGCCAGGATAGCACTCTGCACATTCTGTATAAACAACAAACCGATGGTAGAGACAGCAGTTAACCCAATTGCAAGATTAAGCAACAACTGTCGTGACATTCTGGGGGCAAAAATCCCAAAAACGATTGCACCTAAACCATTGGCAATAGCTTCAAATGTACCTAAAAGACCTATAAATTGAGCGTCAAATTTCAAAGTATCTTTATAGTAATATACCAGGTAATCTACCAGGGGCGGAATAAGAGTGAATTCAAGGCAAGCAATAAAGCCAATAATCGCTAGAAACCGTTGCGATTTTAGTGTTGACCAAAGGGATTTCAAACTACTTCCCATTGAAACAGTTGTGTGCTGCTTTTTTTCATCTCCAAGTAATATGAAGGTTCCAATTAAACCAATCAACGGCACAATTGCAGTTAGCCCAAAAGCGATGGATAGATTAGAATTTGTAGCGAGCCAGCCGCTGATATAATACAGAACCGCTTGACCAAAACTCAGAGCAGTCCATTGAACTGCTTGTAAGAGAGCTGTTTTGCCTAACATCGTGCCTTGAACGACCATGATTTTGTCTGTCAGCACATCGCTAAAAGATATGCATACATTGACTAAAAGAAGACCGCCTGCCAGCATGTTAACCGTATTAAATTGAAAACCGCATAATCCTAATAAAAGAATCAGCGCTAGCCCATAGCAAATAAAAAAATAGCTTTTGAACTGATAGCCAAAGAGCGGAATTGCATCCTGAATGATTCCGAAAAATGGTCTTATTAACCAAGGAATAAAAATAAAACTGGTGAAGCTTGCCAACTGTGCTGGTGAAAGTCCAAGGTTATCTTTGAGATAGATCCTTAATGGAAGATTGAAAAGTCCTGGATAACATCCATAAGATTGAATTAAATAATACAGAACCATCATGGAAATAAGTCGGCGCATTGCTGTCTAATCTTCCTTTGTTCTAATCTCCCTAGTATTGTTGCACACTAATTACATGTATTCTGTGCGTTAGATCAAGACGCAAAACCAAACTCCATTGCCGAAAGGTTGGTTTGGATGTCAACCACTTTTTCTAACTCAAAGCCAGACTTGTCAAACAAGTCCTGAAAATGTCGTCTTGTGCGCCATCCACGCCCAATATTTTTCTAGTAGTCCACTACATCAACTTTGAGGGGTAGATGAGGTGAAAAAATTTTTACTCTCCCCCAGCTTCACGGCAGGTGCTACAACGGAGGAAACCTCCCGCAGTCGCCACAACGAGGGGAACCCCCGCAAGGCGCTGCTCTCCGCAACGCACTGCCTCCCCTACTTCCCCTACTTCCCCAGCTTGCCTTAACCCGGCAATTTTGGGTTGTGAGAGCACTAGTACAGTGCGGCGTAAGTTTAGATAGGGTTATACTGCCAAACGCTTCCCCTTAAAAGTCCATATTTACACCCTAACCGAATTTACGCTTTGGAGTACTAGCAATTGCCAATCCCAATCCAGAACCCCCAGAGGTACCAGAGCGCTCTTTATTGAGTTCGTAGAAGCAGTCAAAAATCCGACTATGATGTTATGAAGCAATATTTAGAATATGTGCGCGATACGCGGAGCGTCAAGCGTATGCGCAAAGCGCACGCTGCGCGAACGACTGCCCTTCGGCAAGCTCAGGGATCGCGCTCACGCCGAAGTCCTCTGGCTTATCGCATTAGACAGGTCGGTCACATAGAACGACTGCCACACCCTGAGGGCGATGAACATCTGTAATTTACCGCGTCGTGTAACCGCCGTTGGCAAAGATAGTCTGTCCTGTGATCCACCATCCATCGGTGACCAAAAACAGCACAAGCGGCGCGATATCATTGATGTCAGTTAAGCCAGTCTTGGTAAACTTGCTCAAGTCTGCTGCTGCCTGATGATAAGCAGCCGACTCAGTAGTTTCTTGACCATAAAAGAACGGGGTTTCCATCGGTCCAGGCGCGACTGCCGTTACCGATATCCCACGAGAACCGAACTCTTTAGAGGCAGCACGAGTGAAGTGTTCTACCGGAGCCTTACTGCCTGCATAAATTGAATAGTAGCCCGTGAAAGCTGCGAGCAGCGACGTGACAATGGTGCAAATCTTGCCACCATCAGTAAGGCGCTTACCTGCTTCTTGCATAAAAAAGAATGCAGCTTTGGCATTGATGGCGAAGATTTGGTCATAGTCTTGCTCAGAAATTTCGGTGAATGGCTTCTTAATCACCATTCCGGCAGTATTGATAGCAATATCTACCTGACCAAAGTGCTGAATTGCTGCATCAAATAACTGGGTGACATTGGAAACCTGAGTTAGATCACCCTGAATGGCGAAGGCATCCGACCCCACTGCCTTGATCGTTGCCACCATTTGGTCGGCTGTGGCTTTGGAAGAAACACTGTTGTAATGGACGACAATCTTGGCACCCTGGTCCGCCAGCATTTTACTGATGAGTCCTCCTAAGTTTTTCGCTCCACCGCCCACGATAGCAACTTTTCCTTGGAGTGATTGATAAGTCATATCTTCTTCCTTAATGGGTTGTTAACTATGAGTCGCACAAAATTATAGAAGTCTGGCGATGGCAAAATCTTGAACAAAATCATGACCTTTGGAAGATTCCAACAATTTTATACGTTGCGGCTTCAGCCACCTCGTAATGCTTTAGGTGTTAACCCTGTGTGGCGGCGCATCAGACGAGTTAGATGGCTTTGGTCGGCGAATCCCGTCTGGCTAGCAATGTCTGAGATCGATAGCCTGGTTTGCGTCAGCAATGCTTTCGCTTTTTCGATACGTTGCGCTATCACATACTGGTGTGGAGCCAGCCCAGTAGATAGCTTAAAAAGAGTCATAAAATGAGAAGGACTTAGGTCTACTACAGTTGCAAGCACTTCTAATGAAAGTACTTCGCTCAGATGCTCATTAATATAGTCTTTCACTAATGCAACTTTAGATACTGACAATCCCTTGTTTGCTGGTAGCGCCTTGCTTCCTGCAACTGAATACCATCTTATCAGATGTGCAATCAGCGTATGAGTTAGGAATTCAGCGTAAACAGGATCAGGGGGTATGTCCTGCTCGAACTCAGCAATTAAGTTGAGCGCTAATGAACGTAGCAGTTCATCCCTAAACTGAAAGCGTGGTATCAGTTCTAACCCGCTATGACGATTCATTTGTTCTGCAATTCGAGTCATGAAGACGGGATCTATCCCTAGCAAGAGTATCTCGACCTCTGCACTCCAGCGTGGGGCAACAAAAAGACCTGCTGGATTGATAACTGTATCCCCTGCCGAGAAAAGCGATGTTTTGTGGCTACCATCAATTTTCCATTCCAAACTAGCAGAACTTCTGGAATGAACCACTATGACGTGTTTCGCTGCTTTGGCTGACGTGTTATTAAGCTCAACATTTGGCACATCAAGATTACGTTCAATGATAACTCCATTGAGCATGGAACCACTACCAGAAAGATTCAAAAGATCTGGCTTGATGAGCGAACGTTGTACAGATTCTAAATTATGCGTTCCGATTCTTTTTGGAGTTTTAAACGCCATTATGTCTCCATTTTGCCTATTAAATTACTTTGATATATAGGAATCCGGTTTGATTTGGTGTTCGCTTGCGTGGCTTTAGGCGCGCTTGCGTGGCGTCAGCCATAGCCATACTAACTCTTAACAGGTGAGTCTCCGTTCGGCACGGGGCCGTGCCCGCTCTTGCGCAGCTGTGGCCGTACCCACTAGTACAGTGCGGCGTAAGTTTAGATAGGGTTATACTGCCAAACGCTTCCCCTTAAAAGTCTATATTTACACCCTAACCGAATTTACGCCTTGGAGTACTAGTTCCCCATGTGGGTTTTCTCCAGCAACTTAACACTGGCATAGATAGCATTAATATGGGGAGTGGGAGTTTGCGTCAGTCTTCCCAGTTCTGCGACAGCACCAATGATCGCATCCACTTCTGTTGGACGAAACGCTTCAACATCCTGCAACATCGAAGTTTTGTGAGCACCAACTTTTTGGGCACCCTCAATTCGCTGATCCAAGGTGATGCCAAAATCAATTCCTAGCTTTTGGGCGATCGCCTGTGCTTCGCTCATCATCTGTTTTGCTAGTTCGCGAGTCAAAGGGTACTGGCAAATATGATCGAGTGTTGCACCAGTCAAGGCGCTGATGGGATTAAACGCTACGTTCCCCCACAACTTCACCCACAGATCAGTGCGGATTTGAGTGCGTATGGGTGCTTTCAAACCTGCTGACTTCAAAGCTTGCGCTAACAACTGAATTCGTTCGGTTTTAGAAGCATCGATTTCACCCAAACTGAAGCGATCGCCCTCAATATGTTTAATCACACCTGGTTCAACTATCTCAGCTGCTGGGTAAACCACACAACCAATCACGCGCTCAACATTAATATGAGCTTCAATGGTACCATCCGGATCTACAGATTGAATCGCAGTTCCTTCATACTCGCCGCCGTGCTTGCGAAAGTACCACCAGGGAATGCCATTCTGAGCTGTCACTACCATTGTTTCAGGTTTATAGAGAGAGGGGAGATTGGGAGCGATCGCCGCCACACTCGTAGTCTTAACAGCCAAAATCACCACATCCTGAGGTTCGGCTTGACTCATATCACTAGTTGCCAAACTTGGGGTAGCTATCTGGGTTGAGCCATCTGCCATAATCAGTTTCAGCCCATTTTTTTGAATTGCTTCTAAATGAGCACCACGAGCAATCAGCGTCACCTCATTGCCAGAGAGGGCTAACTTTGCTCCCAAATAACCACCAATAGCACCCGCGCCAACAATACAGATTTTCATTTTTTTATTACTCCCCTATCTTCAGCAACTTCGCCATATTCAACCGTTGCAACTTCCCTGTCGCTCCACGGGGTAGTTCATCTAAAATGTGAATTTGGTTAGGGACTTTGAAGTCTGCCAATAGGCTTGCACAGTAAGCCAAAAGTTCTTTTTCGCTGGTTTCACCCTTAAGGACGACAGCCGCGTGAATATCTTCTCCCAAGGATTTATGAGGTACGGCAAAAGCAAGGGCTTCAGCAACTGCAGGATGGCGCAGCAGTATATCATCCACTTCTAGTGGGGAAATTTTTTCACCGCCTCGGTTAATTAATTCCTTAATCCGTCCAGTCAGGCGCAGATACCCGTCAGCATCCAGTGTCCCCTGATCGCCAGTACGGAACCAACCATTCACAAAAGCAGTCGCATTAGCTTGTGGGTTATTCTCGTAGCCATCAATTACATTTGGTCCTTTTACCACAACTTCGCCCAAGCTTCCTTGAGGCAGTAAATTGCCATCTTCGTCCATAATACCGACTTCCACACCAAAGCCATAGCCAACCGTGCCCGGTTTACGTACTTTAGGCGGTAGCGGATTAGTCGCCATCAAGTGAGCAGCTTCGGTCATGCTGTAAGATTCTAAGACAGGAGCATTGAGCGTTGCTTCCATTTGTTCGATAATCACAGGGGCAAGGGGAGCGCTGCTAGAGCGAATGAAGCGGAAGCGGTTCGCTTTGATAATGGCTTCGTTGCGGCTAGCTCGCGCTAGGATTGTTTGGTGCATGGTAGGTGCAGCCGAGTACCAAGTGGGTTTATAAGTTTCCACCAGTTTCCAGAAACTTAGAGCATTGAAACCATCGGGTATAACGAGCGTTCCGCCAGATGCCAGAGTTGCCAGCATACACCCCACCAGCCCGTGAATGTGGAACAAAGGCATAAAACAGAGTGTCGTGTCAGCTGGCGAAAGTGAGTATGCACCGATAATATTATTAGCAGAAGCAATCAAGTTACGATGCCGAATCGGGACTCGCTTGGGACGACTCGTGGTACCGCTGGTGTGCAGAATCATCGCCACATCGTCGGAGTCGGGAAACTTTTGATTGCCCAAGGATTTCCCTTCCTCGGAAGCTGGTTTCACAAATTCAAAGCTTAATGTGCCGTTCTCGGTAACCTGAGCATGAATGTGTATCATGTCGGGCGTAGCAGCGGCAATTGCGGCTTCTGGCACGTCAGGCAGCGTAATCAACGCTTTTGCCTGAGTATCTTCGTAGTAAAAGCCAAATTCTTCTTGCTTGTATTTTGGATTGAGTGGTGCTGCAGTACCACATAAAGCCGCCGCAAGAAAGCTGAGTACCATAGGTACCCCGTTTGACATGGCAATGGCGATACGATCTGCGCGGAGCGCAGCAGCGAAGCTATCGCCCCGTTGCAAACCAAAACTGTTGAGTTGAGATACCAGTTCGACGACGTTCTCACGCAGTTGCTTATAAGTGAGTGTTGATCCCTCTGGTGCAACCAAGGCTGGATGATCGTCTTCCCCTGCTAAAAGCTCAAATATATTCATAGATAACACCTGGAGTAGCCAGGGGAATCATGGTTGATTGACAATATTGGCGATCGCCCGTACATGCCCGGAGGGCAGTTTGGAGAACTGCCCTCCCCCTGAGCGAAGCTCAGGGTAACAAAGCTCCGCTTTGTTGGGGTATAGGGCAGGCTATGCCATCGCTTTGCTGCGGCATAGCGGCACATCGCATTGTCAATCTAACTAATTACATATTTGTGTTGATTGAGCAATACGTGATTCCTATACAGTGGAAATGCACATTTTGCTACCGAGTAAACCAATGAAATTAGCAATTTACACGAGTTCACACGTGATTGTAATTACGGCAATTTCTGTTACTATAGGACACGCTAGGAGCGGCAATATCTTAATATTCTATTTATGGAGCGTCGTAAGTTTCTAAAGTATGCCACTTTAGCAGGAACTAGCTTTACATTTGCCGGCTGTAACCAAGGCGGTAAATTTCAACCACAGGGTGAAGTACCTGTCCCAGCTTCACCTATGGCGGCGAACGAAGTTCTTAAGGTAGGATTTATCTACGTTGGACCTATAGGTGAAGCTGGGTGGACTTATGCCCACGATTTAGGTCGCAGAGAAATGGAGGCAAATCTTCAGCAAAGGGTGAAAACCACTTTTTTAGAAAATGTTAGTGAAGATGCTGACGCCCAGAGGGTTCTTCGTCAATTGGCGTTAGAAGGTAATAAGTTAATTTTTGCGACTTCTTTTAGCTACATGAACCCAACTTTTGAAGTAGCAAAAGATTTTCCCAATGTTCGTTTTGAGCAATGTAGTGGACCCAAACGCGTTACAAATGTCGGTACCTATCTGGGACGCTTTGAAGAACCGCGATACTTAACTGGCATGATTGCTGGTAAAATGACAAAATCGAATGTGATTGGTTTTGTTGCTTCATACCCAATTCCTGAAGTGATTCGAGGGATAGGCGCGTTTACGCAAGGACTGCGGAAGACGAATCCAAAAGCAAAAGTAAGAGTGGTCTGGGTAGAGAGTTGGTATGATCCAGCCAAAGAAAGAGAAGCAGCCCAAACTCTGGTTAACTTAGGTGCAGACGTCCTAACACAAGATACTAACTCTGCTGCACCCATTCAACTAGCAGAGGAAAAGGGTATTTACGCTTTTGGCTACAACACTGATATGAGTAGGTTTGGTGCAAAAGCTTGTTTAACGTCAGTTCTGAATAAATGGGGTAAATTTTATACAGAGCAAGCCTTGGCTGTGATCAATGGTACTTGGAAGTCTGAAGAAGTTTGGTATGGAATAGCCCAAGAAATGGTGGATATTTCGCCCTTGAATCCTGTAATTCCTCAAGATGTTCAACAATTGGTGATGGCGAAGCGTGATGAGTTTATTAGGGGTGCAGCACATCCTTTTGATGGTCCGGTGAAAGACCAAAACGGTGTGCTGCGAGTCCCGAACGGTCAGGTGTTGAGTGATAGGGAACAACTTGCAATGGATTGGTATGTAGAAGGAATTGAAGGATTGATTCCAAAGGTACAATCGTGAAGGGCTAACTCTGATGAAAAAGCGCACGCTTTTTACAAAGAATTGGTTTTGATAGCTTTATTCGCGAAATTCTACAACATCGCGTTTGAGAATGACTTCATGATTACCAAAAAAGCTCTCAAGGAAAAAGACTTATAGGAATCCGGTTTGATGAGCGTGAATTGACAAAGTAGAGCCAGGGAACGCTTAACAGGGAACAGGGAACGCTTAAGAAGCAATAAAAGCGTACGGAGTTTTTTTAAAAAATCAAATAGGAGTCCTATATAAACCTCAAACCTTCTACGGATTGCATTGTCATATCGGTGTAGTCAATAGCAAAACCCAGGGGCAATAGTCATGATGAACCAAGTTATAAAATTAAGTAGAAAACATGTTGTTTCGTTTGTGGTTGTAGGGATAATTGTCAGCCTGAGCAGTTGTTGTTTTGGTTCCACCTCTGGTTATCTTGAAAGTATAACGCCAGCACTAGGTACAACAAAGAGCAAAACATCTACACCGACTGCACAACAAATACCAACTGAAGAAACTCTTATCCAAAATCAGACTTCCTCCAGTTCTGGTGCTGTGATAAAACAAACTGTCAACGTTAATTTGTTCACTAGTGATACTCAATGTCAAGAACTGATTCCACAAAAAGTTTCAGTCTCAGCCCAAGCACCTGTGACAGGTGCAGTCGGTAAAATTATAGAACAGTATAACAGCAGTGATTTTATTCTGTCTGGGTATCGTGTCACTGTTAAAGGTGGAGTTGCAACAGTTGATTTACGAATACCCCCCAATTCCGGGCGTCAATTCACTTCTCTTTCAGACTGTGAGCAGTTTGCTCTGTTTGGCAGTCTTCGCAAAACTTTATTAAGTAATTCTCAATGGAGTATTAAGGAAGTCCGTTTGATGGAAAAAGGAAAGGAAATAATTTTGTGAAAGAAACCAAGAAGGATAAGAGACTCTGGAAGTGTAGGAGCAAGGGGAAAAAAATTATTGAGCATTAACTCTTCCTTCCCTACTTTTATGTGTTCCTCTTTTTCTTTTTCCTTTCTCGTCATCCTCATGTGATGCCTTGATTTCACAACTAAAATAAGACTGTTATATAGGACTCGTATTTGATTTTTACGAAGCTAGGTATACTTTTCTTGCTTCTTAAGCGTTAAGCGTCTCTACTTTGTAATTCACCAAATTAAACCGGATTACTGTATATATAGACATTAAGTGGATAGGTAAAAAGAAACATAACTATATTAAGAAATGTAAAAGCCCCTAAAATCCTTATCAATGAATAATGACTAATGACTGCCTTAACGAGTTAACTTTATTTGTACTGACCTACTAAATACTTAATTATCTGTGTCTTTTTTATGTGAATCATCATAAGACAAGGTTTTTTTGCGACATTCTTTATTAAGATGAGAAGTTAGTGCAGTATTTTTTAGTTCATTATTTTCCTTGTTGTGCTAACCCATGAACTTTTCTTTTGCTCAGAATGTGTCCGTTTATCAGCAGTTGGCTTCAGGGATGCAAGCGCTTCCCCAACTATTGCCTCATAGTCCAGCGAGTCTACTATCCCTTTTGAGGTCACAAATTGATTTACTTCTTGAGCAACAAATTGCAGCTACTTTGTGGGTTAAGCTACCACCTGGAAAAATATGGCACTCAGAAATTCAGCGTTATCACCAACGACTGACGATGTCTGGTGTTGTTCATACTTTGCACATTCAAGAAACCAAAACAGGAGTAGAGCAAGAGCAAGCTGCCCCATCTTCACAACAGGTGCGCGCCACTAACACTAAACAAGGAAACTCTCCTGTGTTGACACAAACGCCGCGCCTTAGCAAAGCTTCTGTACAGGAGCATAGCAATGCTTCCCCTACATCCTCATTTTCCCAATCTTTCCTGGTTCAGAGCGTGCCAAATAGCGACGAGTTACAACGGGAATACTTTGTGATGGTGTTGTCGTCACAGTATTGCTGTCTGATTCTGGCTCATAGACCATTTAGAACACGCAAAAACAATTTGGCGAAAGCAAACACAAAAAAAACTGCACCGTTACTTGCTGTGACGATTTTTGAGGGACAAATCATTCAACTCGTGTTGGATGTGATGAAACAGGCCATAACACCAAAGTCATCCTTACTTATGCCTGCTGATTTTATTTGTCCCTCAGCACCAGAACCAACACTTATCAGTCAACTGTTGGCAAAACAACTTCAGCAACAAGATGAAATTTATCGTCAAAGAACGACAAAGCGTCTTGCTAAAATGCAGCAGAAAAATCAAAAACTCCAAGAGAATCTGCAACTCAAAGATGAATATTTGAGCAATGTGTGTCAGGAACTACGTGCACCTCTAACACACATGAAAACAGCTTTGAGTCTTTTAAATTCTCCTCATTTGAAAATCGCTTCAAAACAACGTTATTTTCAAATGCTTAAACAAGAGTGCGATCGCCAAAATGCTCTGATTACTGGAGTGTTTGATCTGGTGCAGTTAGAGCGCGATTTACCACAGATGCCTTTGGAGGTTGTACGTCTTTCGGAAGTTGTGCCTGGAGTGGTAAGTATTTATCAGCCCCTAGCCCGAGAAAAAGGCATCATGGTAGCTTACACTGTAGGAACTGAACTTCCAGCTGTTTGGTGTGTCAGTGGTGGACTCAGGCAGATTGTGATTAATTTGCTTTCCAACAGCATTAAGTTCACCCCCAAAGGTGGACAGGTTTGGGTACAAGGACGTCTTCAGGGTGATTATGTCCAATTGGAATTTCGCGATACTGGTATTGGTATTGCCGATAGCGAGATTCCTAAAATCTTTGAGCGCTTCTATCGCTTACGTCCAACCACAACAGAAGATTCTGGTAGTGTTGGCTTAGGCTTATCAATTGTGCAATTATTGCTATCTCGCTGTAGTGGCTCTGTTTCTGTCAGAAGTAAGCTAAATGAAGGTTCCATTTTTAGAGTGCGGCTGGCGATCGCTCTGGGTGATGCCTCTTAAGAAACACACCAGTCTAGGGGTGTAGGGGTGTAGGGGTGTAAGGGTGTAAGGGTGTAAGGGAAAGAGGTGTTTCTTTCATCCATAACGGGTAGCGAGTGCCGCCAGTCGGATGCTCATGACAATCACTTTGGGGTGAGTTTTAAATTAAAGTTTGTGTCTATCACCTTAATTGCAGATTATGCTGAAAACCGCTGCCATGAGAATTTGTGGATATCAAACTGTTTCCCACTTCTTTTTCAAGAGTGCAACAAATGTGGCATACCCTTCTGAAAAGTCGGGTGGATCAGGCAGAACATACTCTGGGAATTCCTTATAATACCGCCAAGGTTCTGAAGAATTGTGTCGCAGGTGCAACACACAATCTGTGGTACCTGGGGGTTTCCACGTCATTTGACCTGGGAGAGTGTCAGACATAAATAACCTCTTAAATATGAGCGAAACAACTGCATTTTAGTGTTTTTGTCTTTATGGATTTTGACAGACAGGTGAATAAAATCTGTCAACATTTATACTTTTTTCGTAATAAAATGATACAAAATAGATTCTTGGGTTTGACCAGCTCCTCCGGGGCGGGAACAGGGAATAGGGAACAGGCAACAGCAAAAAATTAGCCACGGATATTGGATTCAAGCCCCTTAATTTATTAATGGAAGAATTCAAAAAATTGTTGACAAATGCGTAGCACGATTCAACAAGACGTCCTTGTTTAAATCCCCTAATTTTAATTATGGGGATTCCCCTGTTGCCTGTTGCCCGTTCCCTGTTCCCTTTTTAAAATAAGTAGGTAGAAGTCTTTTTGATGGACTGTTAGGACTGCATCAATTTATTTTGCAAATTTCGATAAATTATGCATTTATATGATATAGTACTCTCCTTGGAATGCTGTATGCCAAGGAGAGCAATTCTTTTTGCATCAAAACACATCACTGCTGAAGCAAGTTTTCTAATGCAGCGGCGACGACTTGATGATCTGGGTCTTGGCGGAGTAGCCTCAGGGCTTCTTTTGCCTGTGGATGATCGAAGCGCTTCAGCGCCTGAACAACATGTATGCGAATTTGTTTAGACTCTGAACCAACCAGCGCCAACAACTGAGATAGAGCAGGTTCCTCAAGACTTGTTAGAGCAAATGTACTAAGCGCATCGATGGCATCTGCCTGTACGCTAGAATCTTCTCCCGCTAAAGCTTCGATGCAGATTTCAAACAATTCGTTAGGACACTCCAAATCAACCAGCACTGCCAGAATACTACGCCGCACTAACCAGTGATCATCCCGAAAAAAGGTGAAAACTAGATGAGACGCAGCAACTTTGCCAAACAGAGAAAGAGAACTCGCAGCCTCTGCCCGGACGTTGGGGGTGTTGTCAAATTTCATCAACTCCAACAAGGCAGCGAAGGATTCAGCCGTCTGCTGCTTCCCCAGTCCCATAGCAACAAACGATCGCACCAGAAATTCCGAATCACGAAGTTTACTGGTGAGTAGGGGAACGGCTACCTCTGGTGTATAGTCTTTCAGGGCGGCGATCGCTTTCAATCGATATTGAAAATCAGAATTATTTAAATCAGTTTCGATTTCGTGAATATTCATAGCAACATATGGCACAACTTTATCATCACTGTAATCAAAAAGGTTTGCTTGGTGGTGACGTGATCTGAGAAAATCGAGCGTAGGCTTTATATAAATACAAGTTTAGGAAAAACTCAAAATGACTGAAACTTCAGAACATACCCCAACAGATCAAACTTCCCCAGAAGAACTGAACGAGGTGATTGCAGAATTTGAGGAATATCGCGAAAGGTTGATTAGTCAAAGGCTAGCAACGGCGCAAAAGGCTAAGGTGATGAAGGCAACCGCACTCGCTCAACTTGAACCGGAACTTGCCAAAATTGATGCTGTGCTCAAAGAACTCCGCGATCGCGCTTCTGCTCTGACGACGAGTCATTAGTATAAAAGGGTAGCGATGAAGACAGGCGATAAACAAAGCTAATATGGTGAGCTTTTTAGTTTATTTTTAGTAGTCATTTTTGCCAAGCTGCACTAGCTCATCCCACACAGTCATTGGTGATAGGTAATTGATAATGAGTGATCTGCTCAATTGTGAAACGAAATCCGGCCAGAATTTAATACCACCCTCCCAGGAACAAACCGATGCTTTGTTGGAAATGGTTAAGGAGCAAATGGATCTGGACACCTTCAATCCCAATGACCATGAACTCCTCAAACGGATAATTGAGTCTTTAGGAGATTCACGGGGCTTGGTTAGGATGAGAGTTGCAGAGACACTCGGTCAAGTTGGTGAATTGGCAACTCCATTCTTACTGGAAGCACTGGCACATCACCCAAATGTGGTTGTGCGTCGCGCCAGCGCCAAAACTCTGACAATCATCGCCGATCCGAAGGCAGTTCCGACTCTAGTTCACTCTTTCCTCAATGATGAAGACACAGTTGTCCAGGGTTCATCAGTAGGTGCGCTGGCTAGGATAGGTGAGGCAGCTGTACCACCTTTGTTAGAAATTTTAGCATCCCGAAATTCCTCTGAAAATACCAAAGGTCATGCCGCATGGGCGCTGGCATTTATCGGCGCACAGGCAAAGGAGTATATTTATAAGGAAATTAACTCTGACTCGCCTGACGTTCGCGCTGCTGTGGTTGGGGCGATCGCCAAAATTCTCCAAGAAAACCCCCAAGAGGAAGCATTTGGGATTCTGGTTAACGCCCTGGGCGATTCAGACACAAATGTACGGTGCGAAGCCGCAGCAGTTTTGGGCAACTTGACCTATCGACCAGCAGTTGCTAACCTGCTTGAGTTACTGCATCATCCTGATTGGGAAAGTCGCAAAGCAGCAGCACTGGCATTAATGAAGATTGGCGATCGCACGGCGTTAGAACCCTTGCAAGCGGCGTTAGGGCAAGAAAGTGAAACAGGGGTTCAACCAGTGATCAAGTTGGCGATTTCTCAGATAGAGAAACAGTCAGAACACGATGACTGGGAATAACTAATTCAAAATGGACTGCGTCCCGCTGCGCTAACAAAATGGACTGCATCCCGCTGCGCTAACAAAATTTAACAGAAGAACTCAGGAGTCAGGAGCCAAAAGTCAGAATGAATATAGTAGCGACGCTTGGACTCATCTTGACCGTCAATGGGGGCGGCGACATCAGCTTGGGTTGCGCATCCCTATCCAATTGATTCTGACTTCTGACTTCTTTTTTAAAATGAAAGACTGTTTGAGTTGGAGATTTAATTGACGATAAAAAATCCAGGCTGGAAGTGATATGAAATCCCAATGGGACTGTGTATTGCAAAACCTGGGAGAGTGGCACGGATCATTCACCCGCGTCTCGCCCCAGGGAGAACTCATGGAGGACATCAAAAGCGTCATTTCCCTGGAAGGAGTGAACGACAATCAAGCCATTCACCTGGTTTTGCGTCGCTACCATCCTACTCCCGGTTCAGATGAGCTACAGCAGCAAGATTTGGTGCTAGACTTCAGTGCACCGAGTATCGGCTCACGATATTTTGAAACTGGAGCTTTTTGTGAAGGTGCAGTTTACTTTGGATCTGGTATTCCGTTTGGAGCTGAGTTCAGTTTTATTGGCGGCGATTCCTCGCCTGTTGTGGATGAACAGCAGCAATCTAGAACGGGCGATGCCTCAGCGCGCCCTACTGCCAACCCTGTTGTGGAAGAACAGGGTTGGCAGTATACGGGCGATCGCCGCATGCGTCTGATTCAACAGTTTGATTCCTTCAATAGCCAGCTATACAGGTTAACGTTGGTTCGAGAACAACGAGCTGCAACCAACGCACCAGAACGCCCAACCTTGGTTCTAGAGGATTTACTCGGAGAGTGGCAAGGAATTGCAGTCACTTTATATTTAGATTCGCGTCCACCTGTCACCACTCCCACCACCCTCAAGCTTGCTCGCACTTCCCAAAATGAATGTGTACAAGATTTCTTCTGGGGGGGAGAGAAAACTCAGTGTACGATGGCAATTGCGGCTGATAGTAATGAATCGCGTCTGAACTTTGACCACGAGTCTCTAGCTTACCAAGTTTTGCTACTACCCGATGGCGCATCTTCCACCTGTCCAACCCAGATAAAACCGGGACACCCTTTTTTTCTTGAAGTTGGTTGGTTATTTCAGCCAGGGTTACGCCAGCGCATGATCCGTGCGTATAATGACCAAGGGAAGTGGAGTAGCTTGACTTTCGTGAGTGAGCACCGAATACGTTAGTACGAGAACGCACAAGAAAAAACATGAAGTCTGAACTCAGTGAAGCAGTCAAAGAACTTATTCAAAAAGCGAGAATTGTCAGTTTTTCCGGCTGGGAGACGACGCACCCAAGAGCAATCATTCCCCTGTTCCAAGCAGCCGATGATCAAGGGCGATATCTCACCGATGAAGATTTACAGCAGATCCAAACCATCTCTCCCCAAACCTCAGCATTCATTCCAGTTGCACGGTTGTTGCGCGATCGCGTGACTGAAATCGTAGACGAAGCCAGAGAAAAAGTCCTGATAACTTTCCCTGACATTACTCAACCCGGAGGTGGTCTTTACCCACCAGCACGTGCTGAAGCTTGTTGGCGTGATTTTTGGCACTTTCTGCGTTGCATTACGTATGGTATAGCCGGTCAGAGCACTGATAACACGAGTCCTTCAGGACTGGATTACATGAATTTACTGTATAAAGAGTTACTAGTTCCTTTAGATGCAATGGTTGTCGGCTTGGAAAATATTAAAATTGCGAGTTTGAAGCGGATTGACTCTGAGGAGCAAGCAGCACTCGCTCCTTATTTTGACCATCTGATCACTCAACTGAAATCTTTCAAGCCGTGAACAGTGAACAGTAAACAGTGAATAGAGGGAGCGATTTATTGACTCCCTGATAACTGATAACTGATAACTGATACCTGATACCTGATACCTGATAACTAATAACTGATAACTGATAACTGAACAATGGATTCCTCTGACGCAGTCAGCTCGGCAGTTGCCAAACTTTACAACACCTATCCCTTCCCTCCAGATCCGCTTCTAGATGAACCCCCACCAGGATATAACTGGCGATGGAACTGGAACACAGCTTATAACTTCTGCACGGGGCGCAAACCTGAGCGAGAAAATGTTCGTATTCTCGATGCGGGATGCGGAACGGGAGCAGGGACAGAGTATATCGTACACCTAAATCCCCATGCTCAGGTAGTCGCGATTGATTTGAGTGCAGGGGCGATCGCAGTTGCTCGCGAACGTTGTCAGCGTTCCAAAGCTGATGGCGTTGAGTTTCACAACCTGAGTCTGTATGATGTAGAACAGGTCTCAGGTCAATTTGACTATATCAATTGCGTTGGTGTTTTACACCATCTCCCCGACCCGATCAAGGGCATACAAAGTCTGGCGGGTAAGCTGGCTCCAGGGGGGTTGATGCATATTTTTGTGTATGCCGAATTAGGACGCTGGGAAATTAGCCTAATGCAAAAAGCGATCGCACTCCTCCAAGGCGATCGCCGTGGAGACTATGAGGATGGGGTGAAAGTCGGTCGGGAAATCTTTGCCAACCTGCCGGAAAATAACCGACTGCTGAAGCGGGAAAAGGAACGTTGGTCGCTGGAAAATCACCGCGATGGTTACTTTGCCGATATGTACGTCCATCCCCAGGAAATAGACTATCGCATCGATACTTTGTTTGAGTTGATTGATGCCTCTGGGTTAGAGTTCATCGGCTTCTCAAATCCTTTGTACTGGCAATTGGAACGCTTGATTGGTCAACAACCAGATTTGATGGAACGGGCAGCACATTTGAGCGAACGTCAACGCTACCGTCTCACTGAACTTCTTGATCCAGAAATCAGCCACTACGAATTCTTCCTCGGTCGTCCTCCAATATCCCGCATGGATTGGTCAGATGACGCGACTGTTCTCAATTCCATTCCCGAACGCAGTCCATGCATGGAAGGGTGGCCAAGTCAAGTCATCCTAGACTATAACTATCAAGTCGCCAGACTCAGTGAAGCAGAGTATGCTTTTTTAGAGGCGTGCGATCATGCTCAGGGACAGGAAACCGTTGAGACATTAATACAGAACACGGGGATAGATTTGGAAGGAGTGCGATCGCTCCAAAAACGTCAGTTGATTCTGCTTACACCGAAGCTGCAGTAATAAAGAAGGGGTGTAAGGGTATAAGGGTGTAAGGGTAAGGATTAATTGGATCGGTGTACCGCCTAACCCCTTCTTCTTTTCACGCCAGATACCTAGGTCGGGAAACCCTCCTACAGTACTGGCTCACGCCACATGCCTCAACGCGGGGAACCCCTTCGGGGAAGACCTCCGGTCTCGCTGCGCTAACGCCAGATGCCTAGGTCGGGAAACCCTCCTACAGCACTGGTCTCACCGCGCACGGCAGTGGCTCCCCTACACCCCTACACCCCTTCTTTCTTTCCCCTACACCCCTACACCCCTACACCCCTACACCCCTACACCCACTCGCGAAGCGAGATAATGTGAGCGAGAAGTCTACCTCAGGCTACCCGTAACCGTTCAATATCCCTGATGGGCGGCGCACCAAACATGCGAGCATATTCGCGGCTGAACTGCGAAGTGCTCTCATATCCAACCTGATAAGCAGCCTGTGTCGCATCGAGATTCTCGGCAAGCATAATCTGACGTGCTGTCAATAGTCTCAATTGTTTTTGATATTGCAGGGGACTCATCGAGGTGACTGCCTTGAAGTGGCGGTGGAACGATGCAGGAGACATATTCGCTTGCTCTGCTAGATTCTCAACCCGCAACGGTTTTGTAAAATCTGCTTTAAGCCGTTTGATCACTTCAGCTATCCGCTGCATGTTGCTGCCAGAGGTAGCAATCTGACGAACCGCTTCACTTTGTTCACCCATGAGTAAACGGTAATAGATTTCGCGGATGATCATCGGTGCTAGAAACGGGATATCCTGCGGTGTATCTAAAAGCTTTGTCAGCCGGAGGGCGCAATCAATCAACAGTGGATCGGCATCGCTAATGAACCAGCCTCTGACCGATTCTTTCTTACCGATGTCTGGGTTCGTTTGAGCAATGATGTCACAGAGTTGGGCTGGATCTAGCTTCAGTTTAAATCCCAGATAAGGCTGATCGGGTGTCGCCTTTATCGCACATCCACCCAGTGGCAAATCAACCGAAACAACTAGATACTGAGCGACACCGTACCAATAGGTTTCCTCATTTAGGAACACTTCTTTTTTGCCCTGCACCACAATGGCGAGGAGCGGTTCGCTGACACTGTGAATTGCTTTGGAAGTATTACATTCTCGCGCGAACGCTAAGGGATCGATCGCAGTTGTATGGAAACCGTTTCCCTTGCCATCAGTGTGCCTCGCAACCAATGCCGCCAGTTCTTCACATTTGGTGATGGCTGCCTGGTGGCTCAGTGTGTCAATCGTCATGTTGAATTTTTGACTGATTTAACCATGTGCCCATTATAGGAAATATTTCTTCGTTGCCAATGCCTTGCTTGAGAGGATTGGGCAATCATCTGCAAGGTTTGTGTATTTAGAGCCAATTTTTTTAAGGCTATTATGAAAGCCATGCCAAACAATGTGGCGTTTTTTCTTACCAACGAGGACATATGAAAACATGGTTTATTACGGGTGGCTCACGCGGGTTTGGTCGTGTATGGACTCAGGCGGCGCTGGAACGTGGCGATCAAGTAGCCGCGACGGCGCGCAATCTTGACAGCCTCAACGACCTGGTGGAGCGTTTTGGTGATCGGATCTTGCCCCTTTGTCTGGATGTCACTGATCGAGCGGCAGACTTCGCAGCCGTGAAGGCAGCGCACGAGCACTTTGGACAGCTTGACGTGATTGTGAATAATGCAGGCTACGGCTTGTTCGGAGCGATCGAAGAAGTCAGCGAAGCCGAAGCACGTGCGCAGATCGAAACCAATTTGTTCGGGGCGCTGTGGCTCACTCAAGCGGCGTTGCCCTACTTGCGTGCGCAAGGCAGTGGGCACATCCTGATGGTTTCCAGCATTGGCGGGATTGGTGCATTCCCGCTGCTCGGACTCTACCACGCCAGCAAGTGGGGACTCGAAGGCATGAGTGAAGCGCTCAGTCAGGAAGTTGCGCCCTTGGGCATCAAAGTCACCTTGATCGAGCCGGGTGGGTTTAGCACGGATTGGTCGGGTAGTTCGGCAGTCCACGCTGCACCAATTCCAGTTTATGACAGTTTGCGTGATGCGCGGGCAAAGCGAACTGCGGGTGTGAAAAGCGGTGATCCGATCGCATCAAGCTTGGCAATCCTCAAGCTCGTCGATGCCGAGAACCCGCCGTTGCGACTGCTGCTTGGAGAATTTGCCACCCAAATGGTGCCGCAACTCTATGAGCGGCGGTTGCAGGTCTGGGCGGAATGGGAAGATGTGGCGATCGCTGCTGACGGCGATTAATGTCCCTAGCTTATTGAGCCTACAAAGAACCTATGCCGCAAGATAAGACTGAAAATCGCAAGTTAAATCAGGAGAACTTTAGTGAAAACACGTCAACTCGGCAAAGAACTGATAGTTTCAGAACTAGGGCTAGGCTGCATGGGCATGTCTGAATTCTATGCAGGGCGTGATGAGCAAGAATCGATCGCCACAATTCACCGCGCTTTAGAACTCGGTGTCACGCTGCTGGATACGGCTGATATGTACGATCCCTTCACAAATGAACAATTGGTGGGCAAAGTAATCGGCGATCGTCGAGATCAGGTTGTGTTAGCCACAAAATTTGGTAACGTCCGTAATACCGATGGTCAGTTTTTGGGCGTGAGCGGCAAACCGGAATATGTGCATCAAGCGTGTGATGCTTCATTGCAACGCTTGGGAGTGGATGTAATTGACCTTTACTATCAGCATCGAGTTGATCCAACGGTGCCGATTGAAGAGACCATCGGGGCAATGGCAGAACTGGTGCAGCAGGGCAAAGTCCGCTATCTTGGGATGTCCGAAGCAGCTCCCGCCACGATTCGACGGGCACATACAGTTCACCCGATTACTGCCCTGCAAACGGAATACTCCCTGTGGAGCCGTGATCCAGAAGATGAGATTCTGCCGACTGTGCGCGAGTTAGGCATTGGCTACGTGGCTTACAGCCCGCTCGGTCGTGGATTTCTCTCAGGGCAGTTCACCAGCCCAGAAGATTTTGCTGAAGATGATTATCGCAAAAATTCACCCAGATTTCAGGGCGAGAATTTCTACAAGAATCTGCAACTGGTAGAACAGGTGAAAGCGATCGCTTCCGAAAAAGGGGTGACCCCCAGTCAACTTGCCCTGGCATGGCTACTGGCTCAGGGCGATGATATTGTGCCGATTCCGGGTACGAAGCGGCGGAACTACCTGGAAGAAAACATTGCCGCAACTGATATTACGCTGACTGATGAAGAGTTGAGCCGAATTGAAGCGGTTGCGCCCAAAGGCATCGCCGCCGGATCTCGCTATGCCCAACAGCAAATGAAAGCGCTCAATCATTAAAGCTTTCTACCTCTAATAAGAATGAAAAAGCGCAAAAAATAAACCGTAGAGAGCGAATTTGCGGTGTGGATGTTCCTCACTCGTTTGCGGTGGACGCTTCAGAACACAGAGGAATAAGAGTTTGAGAGACTTTTTGTGTAAGTCCTAAGAATAAAAAGCGAGGCAAAAAAATCTATGAAATACAAATTACTCGGAAAAAGCGGATTGCGGGTGTCGGAAATTTGTCTTGGCACGATGACCTTCGGCGAGGACTGGGGCTGGGGCGCGGGAAAAGATGAGAGCCGCCGGATTTTCGACGCATTTTTAGAGGCGGGCGGAAATTTTATTGACACGGCGAACGGTTACACGAACGGTTCGAGCGAAAAAATGCTCGGCGAATTTATCCAAAAAGAGCGCGAGCGCATTGTTTTGGCAACCAAATACACGCAGGCGTTGAATTTCGGCGTTGACCCAAACGCGGGCGGCAACCAGCGCAAAAATATGGTGCAGTCGGTCGAAGCCAGTCTCAAACGCCTGAACACCGATTATATTGATCTTCTGTGGATGCACATCTGGGATAAGCTCACGCCGATTGAAGAAGTGATGCACTCTTTTGAAACGCTCGTCCGGGCGGGCAAAGTTTTATATATCGGCGTTTCGGACGCGCCCGCGTGGTGGACGGCGCGGGCGAACACTCTAGCGGAGCTGCGCGGCTGGACGCAATTTATCGGGCTGCAAATCGAATACTCGCTGCTCGAACGTACGCCGGAGCGCGAGCTGCTGCCGATGGCAAAAGAATTGGGTTTGACAGTCACGGCGTGGTCGCCGCTGGCGGGCGGCGTGCTGACCGGCAAATATCTCAATCAATCAGAGGAGAATAAAGATTCCCGTTTCAGCAGCGAAATGATGCAGGGATATATGGATGATCCGGAACGCGGCAACCGCATTGCCCGCGAGATTAAAGCTGTCGCTGAAGAAACTGGAAAATCGGCGGCGCAGATTGCGCTGGCGTGGTTGCGCTACCAGGAAAATCAGATTATTCCGATTATCGGAACACGGAAAATCGCCCAACTCGAAGATAATTTGGCTAGTTTAGAAATCGAACTCGGTACAGAACATCTCACACGCCTTGACGAAGCGAGCCGCATCGAACTCGGTTTTCCGCACGATTTCTACGAGAGTGAAATGGTCAAGAATTTCGTTTATGCCGGACTCGCTGACCGGATTGAGCGTAAGTAATCCCAAAGGCTTTGGTTTGACCGAAGGATTGAGGCAAGTTTATAGTTTTTCGGTTTAACGAAGCGATAATCTCGAAACGCTCACATCAATAATGCTACAGCATCGCTTTATTTAAACAACTAAAAAACCCCGGAGGCAACAGCAATATGTCTGAGCAAACAAATCTTGGCGGTAGTTTCACGCTGCCAAATACTTCGATCACTCTGAAGCGTCTAGGATACGGTGCCATGCAACTCGCCGGTCCAGGAGTATGGGGACCGCCACGCGATGTTGACGCCGCCGTCGCCGTTCTCCGCGAGGCAGTTGCAAGCGGCATCAATCACATCGACACCAGCGACTTTTATGGGCCGCACATCACCAATCAGCTCATTCGGCAGGCGCTTCACCCGTATCCCGAGGAGCTGGTGATTGTCACAAAGGTCGGAGCTCGTCGGGCAGAGGATAAGTCGTGGCCAGTCGCCCTCTCACCGAAGGAACTCATCGCCGCCGTTCACGACAATCTTCGTAACCTCGGTCTTGAGGTGTTGGATGTTGTCAACCTCCGAGTCGGTGGCGTTCACGGACCGATTGAAGCATCCATTGAGGAACCGCTCACCGTGCTCGCTGACCTGAAGCGTCAAGGTCTCATCCGGCATCTCGGACTCAGCAACATTACCCCTCGGCAGTTTGCAGAGGCTCAAGCGATCGCCGATATCGTTTGCGTCCAGAATCAGTACAACTTGGCGCACCGTGATGATGACCCCTTTATCGACGAACTTGCAAAGCGGGGCATCGCCTTCGTACCGTTCTTCCCGCTGGGTGGGTTCACGCAGCTACAGTCGTCCAAGCTCACAGCTGCTGCATCCGCTGTTGAGGCGACACCGATGCAGGTTGCGCTGGCATGGCTCCTCCAGCGCTCCCCCAACATCTTGCTGATTCCCGGAACGTCATCTGTTGACCATCTGCGCGAGAACCTCAAAGCCGCAGATTTACAACTTCCACCTCAAATGCTCGCAGATTTGAACTTGATCGCTGCAACTGCTAAACGCTGAAGGTGGACGGTAGAACTAGGTCAAATTAGTAAAAATGAGGAAAGTCAATATGTTAAACGTTGAAAACAAAGTCATTGTCATCACCGGAGCTAGTAGCGGAATCGGGGAAGCTACTGCTAAGCTGCTAGCCAAAAACGACGCAAAAGTTGTTCTAGGCGCACGGCGCACTGAAAAACTAGAAAAGATTGTTGAGGAAATTCGCGCATCAGGTGGAACAGCAGAATTCAAAGCCGTGGATGTCGCCAATCGCGAGGATATGAAAGCGTTCATTCACTTTGCCAAGGACAAGTTTGGCCGCGTCGATGTCATCTATAACAACGCAGGCGTTATGCCCCTGTCCCCGATCAACGCTCTGAAAGTAGAGGAGTGGGATAACATGATTAACGTGAACATCCACGGCGTGCTCAACGGCATTGCTGCAGGTCTGCCCATTATGGAAGCGCAAGGCGGCGGGCAGTTTATCAATACCGCGTCCATCGGCGCGCATGTGGTGGTACCCACCGGTGCGGTCTATTGCGCGACAAAATATGCCGTTTGGGCAATATCCGAAGGACTGCGTCAGGAATCGAAAAATATCCGCGTGACAACAATATCCCCCGGTGTGGTTGAAACTGAACTTGGCTCTGATATTACAGAGGAGTCAGCAAAAGGTGCTTTGAAAGAATTCCGCAAAATCGCACTGACCCCGGATGCGATCGCCCGAGCCGTCTTGTATGCCGTGTCCCAGCCCGATGATGTCGATGTCAATGAAGTGATTGTCCGCCCAACAGCAAGCGCATTCTAACCGTGGGAGACATAGCTATCTAGTTTGTGTTTGTGACCAAGTATCGACGCAAAGCAATAACCCCACACTCAACGCTTTGTAGTGTGGGTACTTTCGCTAACCCTTAAAAGGAGAGTTGGATTTTCCATTTACCAAAACTTGTCAAAAGTCAACAATAAAAGAGACTTTTGTAAAAATTCTTTATAAATAGAGTTCAAAAAAATTAATAATTTTATGTCTGGAAATCATAACAATAGGAGTCAAAACTGCGGTTACACTACAATGAAATTGCTCAATTTTCTGCTGTAGAGTCTTTTTTGAAGAAAGATTGGGTATTTTTATTTTTTGATAAACGTCGCCAATATTATGAAAAATTATACTACATTGGTAAAAGCTTGTAAATACGTAAATAATTGCGAATAGTGTCAATATTTTTTCTTATGTTAAGTGAATATTTCATTCAGTATCGATTTATGAATCGCAATAGCTGATGAAAAAACATTATTGTATGAACTTACCTGATGAATGAAGTGAAAGAGTTAATGAAGGATAGCCGAAAAATTATAAATTGAAATATCAGTCTCGATAACTACAATCTTTGATAAGATGAACGACTTACCCCAGCAACGAATGCTGCTTTCTCATAACTTTAATGTGTCAGACAACAGTGTTCCCGAACTTGATCGAGAACAGTTTGCCACCATCTTTATTGAAGGATTCGGTGATCACAAAAATATCAAATGTCAGCCAGTGGACAATCCTCACTGGATCGTAGAAATTCTGTTTCCCATCGATGAACTTTCACCGCAGCAGGTTGGCAAACACTGCGCCCAGATACTAGCCCAAAAGCGTCAGTCGCAACAGTCTGCCGAACAAGCAATCCCACAAATTTTGGTACTGGGAGGAATGAAAACGACTCCACCAACGAGTACTTCGCCTGGCTCCCTGCAACCCGGACAATGGGGAGTGGATGTTGTAGAAACACCATCAACAGAAGAGTTTTTGCAGGCGATCGCCTGGGAAGCGACTATAGCCCAAAAGCCTGTTGATAGTGTATTTAAAGTTGAACTCAAGACTGCTTAACTCACGCAACAACTCTCTCAAGTCTCAAGTTTGTGTCCTATGCGTCGCAAGCTCCCGCACTCCTCCGAAAGCGTCCCCTTGAGATATACAAAGAACCTGTGCTTTGTGGTTTGTTCTATAGTCAGTGTAGGGGGTAGAAAACTATGTCTTCACTGAACAATGAATTGATCCGAGCAGTTGTTCGAGGAGATGCTACGACAGTGGCAGATCTGTTAGCTCAAAATGCAAATGTCAATACAACCGGGGGAGTCACCTCAGTTGGAGAAAGCAATACTTTACTCATGTGGGCAGCGGGAGAGGGTTATGCGGATGTGGTAAAAATCCTACTGACTCATGGTGCAGATGTAAATGTAAAAAATAATGCTAACTATACTGCCCTGATGTACGCCGCAGAGGGTGGGTATTCAGAAAGCGTTAACGCGCTGCTGGATTATGGAGCTGATATCCATCCGAGAAACCACTACAGTGAGACTGTGCTGATGTCTATTGCTCGCTTTGGTCTAACAGATCTCATCCTGCGTCTGATTGACTTGGGGGCAGATGTACATGCAACCAACAGGATTGGCGATACGGCGCTGTACTTGGCAGTTGACAATGGACAGTTTTATACTGTCAAGGCACTGATTTCACGGGGAGCCTCGGTGAATACGCACAACATTGGCGACTGGACTCCGTTAATGATGGCATCAGCACGGGGAGATTTGGAGGTGATGGAACTCCTGCTTGAGCATGGCGCGGACTTTCGTCCCAAAAACCGTTGGGGGGCAACGGCATTAAGTGAAGCAAAGCGATCGTTTCGTCCCGTCAGTGCAGTTCAAATTTTACAACAGGCAGGCGCAACGGAGTGAATTGACAAAACTAGGGGTGTAGGGGTTGGTCCCCGAATTGAATTCGGAGGCCAACCCCTACAAGAGCAGCTACTGGTGAGCTTTGGAGTTGAACAAAAAACTTGAAAAATGAGTTAAGAAACGTTAAGACTTTGTCAGCGCGATCGCCTGCTTGGCGACTAAAGTCTTGGATGCCACAATAGCCCAGTTTGAAGAAACCTTGATCTCCACCGTTGCCTATAGTGGCTTTCAGCAACAGTAATTTACTGCATTTTGGTGATGTCTCAGTGATGTCAAACTGATGTAACTAATCTATACAATAAAACTTAATAATTCTTAATCTTTTTGGTTACAACGTTATATGAAGATTGAGGGTGTGCAAGGTGTCAAACCTTGGTATAAAGTTAAAAAACTCACACGGTTAAGAGTTTTTCTAGCTCCCAGAGTTAATAAAAACTCTAAACTCTAAATTTCTTGCTTGAAAGAGCAATTCATAATTTACTTAATCTTTTGAGATAATTACTCTCAGCTTATGTTGTTAACCAGGAGATTTGCTTAATGCCTTTTGGACCAGCATCACGTTTAGGAGTTAGCTTATTTGACGAAACCCCTCCACTTGAGTGGGTTCCAGGTCGCTCTGAAGAAGAAGCACAAATCCTGATTCAAGCCGTTTACAGGCAAGTGCTGGGTAATGCGTACGTCATGGAAAGTGAGCGGCTGACAGTGCCAGAATCACAATTCAAACGTGGTGAACTCAGTGTTCGTGAGTTCGTTCGGGCTGTAGCAAAGTCCGATCTCTACTTCTCGCGCTTTGGTGATACCCCCCGCTATCGTTTTATCGAGCTAAACTTCCGGCACTTACTTGGTCGCGCCCCTAATAGTTACGATGAAATGAAGGCTCACAGTGCCATCCTCGATGCAGGTAATTTTGAAGCTGAAATCGACTCCTACCTTGACAGTGACGAATATCAGAACACCTTTGGTGAAAACCTGGTACCTTACATTAGAGGCTACAAGACCGAAGCATTAAGCCATATGATTGGCTTTACCCATACCTTTCAGTTGGTGCGGGGTGCTTCCACTAGCTCTCTCAAGGGAGACTTGGCAGGTAAGTCTCCGAAACTCAACTCACTAGTCATTAGTGGAATACCAACCCCTGTGGTTGCACCAGGATCAACCTTCCGCAACCCGCCAGTAAGCTCACGTGTCCGTCTTGGTGTGGGAGCAAGCGAAGAAGGCAAAGTTTACCGCATCGAAGTCACTGGCTACCGAGCAAATGCGGTTAACCGAGTTTCCAAGTTCCGCCGCAGCAATCAGGTTTACTTGGTACCGTTCGAGAAGCTTTCGGAAGAATATCAACGGATTCACAAACAGGGTGGTGTCATAGCTAGTATCACGCCTGTATAGCAAAAATGGCCATCAGTGATTAGCAGGCGCACTATAACGGCGCGCCACACGCTATGAATGAAACACCTTTTTGCCTTACACACGCCCTAGGAACGGCCACGCCTTACGGTGAGTCCAGCGCTGCGGGAGGTGAGACCAGTGCTGCGGGAGGGTTTCCCTCGTGCCGGCTCTGGCGTATGCGCAAAGCGCACGCCCAGAGGTCTAAAGCGTAGCAAGACCGATAGGCGTTTGCGCAGCGCCCCCTTAGGGGCTAGCCGTGCCGTAGGCATAGGTCTTCCCCGGAGGGCGATCGGGAACGCCCGTCGCCGTGAGAGCGGGAGATCCTCCTGCATAGCGCTGGTCTGACCAGATATCAAGTGAGAAAAAACGCGCTTGTGCTTCAACGGTCAAAGCAGCCAAGGCACAATCAACCGCTAACGTCCGGGGAAGCTTGCTCCGACAGACTTTGGGGGCGCTGAGTCGCAAAGCGACACGTGCAAGGGACGCAAACGCGCTTGCTGTACTCGCTCCCCTACACCCCTCAGTGTTTATTAAGAGCACAGACTTGGGGAACAGGTAAGCCCGTTGAGCTATGGTGATGCTCCTTTGAAGCTACCCTATGGCTCAAATCTTCGATTTGGGGAGAGAGATTTTTAAAGAATCTCTCTGGGCAAAAAAGGCGATTGCCCAAAGGGCAGACGCGACGAGCGCGTATCGCTCGTGGGGAAAACACAAAGCTTGTGCACTCGACAAGAGTATCTCCCAAGTTCTGAAGTTAGAGGCGCTTTCCCAAACCCCAGATTATGGGAGCTATTTGTTCTCACAGTTATCCTAAGCGGTTGAAACTGCAAGCCCTAACCTCTACGCAGCAATCATCGCGTGCGTACCGTAAGGCATAGCGAAGTAGGTAATCGCTACTTCAGTTGCTAATCACTGATCAGTATGAACTGAGTTTTGAATTCTGAGCAAAACAAGTGTTAGGAGTATTCCCTTAATTATGGCAACAATAGCACCAATAGAACTCTGGCCCACCCGCGACCTAGAGGATGTACAAGCAGTCATTCGGGCAGTCTACAAGCAGGTTTTAGGCAATCCTCATGTGATGGAAAGTGAGCGCTTGGTAAGTGCAGAATCACAATTGAAAGATGGCACTATCTCTGTACGGGAGTTTGTCCGCGCAGTTGCTAAGTCGGATTTCTACCGCTCGCGTTACTTTGAATCGTGTGCTCCTTATCGTTTTGTAGAATTGAATTTCAAGCACTTCCTTGGTCGTCCGCCCCAGTCGCAAGCGGAGATTTCCGAGCACATCGTTCGTTGCGTGGAAAAGGGATACGACGCTGAAATCGACTCCTACATCGATAGCGAAGAGTACCAGTCAGCATTTGGCGAAAATGTTGTACCCTACAATCGTGGGGCGAAAACGGAAGTTGGGCAGAGCCAGGTTACCTATAACCGTACGTTTGCTCTGGATCGTGGTCCTTCTCAAATCAGTAGCGCTGTTAAGTCCTCTCAACTGGTTTATGCAGTGGCAACCAACAGCCCGAACAAGATAAAAGCAGCAGATGTTAACCTGGGTGGTTCGGGTGAAGCGAACAAAAAGAAATTCAAGATTTTAGTGCGGGGTTCCAAGTTTGATAGCCCTCGTCGGATCAGCACCACCGAATACATTGTTCCTGGTGACCGCATGACCCCTCAAATTCAGCGGATTAACCGCACTGGCGCTAAGATTATCAGCATCACTGAGATTGTCTAGGCATGAACCTTCAAGAATTGCACAGGCATGTTCTTTGCGATTCTTGAGAGCAATCCTCATCTTCCTTCGCAAATCTTAGATTTGAGAAGAAGACACGCTAAGGGAGCATCGCCCAAAAGTGCTGATCAAAATACAGTCAAGAACTAGAGGGGCGGACAGGTGACTCAAATCGGGAAACCCTAACGGAGGTCGCAGCCTACGGCTCGCTCCGCTAACATGGGGAGCCAGTACAGCAAGCGCGTAGCGTGGCACTTTGTGCCATAGGAGGGTTTCCCGACAGAGGTATCTGGCGTTGGAAACCACGGCAGGTGCACTCAACGGGGGGAACCTCCGCAACGCGGTGCCTCACCCCGGCACTGTCCTCCCCTACACCCTTAGCTTTGGTCGCCAAACCCCATTCTCGCATAAAGATCTGCCCAAGGGGCGATGATCCTTTGGATCTGCCTCACACTAGCGATAAAAAAACTTTGAAGCTCTGGTTTAAGGGATTGAAATTTCGATAAGATTATGCTAGCAACTATGTGCAATGACCAATTGAGTCGTTCCATTGGAAATCACTCATACTAATCATTCGCCGTAGGAATTGAAAATCAGCTTTGAACCTATTGTCTAATCAGCTTTTTGATTATTTTCCCTTTACCGATGAAATCACTCTCGTGATTTCTCAACTTTATCAAACTGAACAATAAACACTTGATTAGGACAAATTCCCATGGCACTTTGGATTGAAAATGCAGAGTCTGTTGAACTACGCCCCAACACCTTAGAAGATGATCTACAGACGATCATTCGGGCGGTCTATCGGCAAGTGCTAGGCAATGCCCACGTTATGGAAAGTCAGCGCCTTACCAGTGCAGAATCCTTGCTGCGCAATCGTGATATTACCGTTCGAGGATTTGTCAGAGCCGTTGCCCAATCAGAACTTTACCGTTCGTTGTTTTTTGAGACTTCATCCTCCTACCGTTTCATTGAATTAAACTTCAAGCATCTGTTAGGACGCGCTCCGGCTGAGCAGACTGAGATTTCTAGACATGTTCTCATTTACAATGAGCAGGGCTACGAAGCGGAGATTAACTCCTACATTGACAGTGATGAGTATATCGCGAGTTTTGGCGAAAACGTGGTTCCTTACTCACGCGGTAATCGTACTCAAACTGGCATTAAGAATGTCGGCTTTAATCGCACCTTCGCTCTAGATCGGGGATTTGCTGCCTATGATGCTGCTAGCAAAAATGCGAAATTGATTAGTGATGTAGGAAGTAACCTGCCAACAAAAATCAAATTCCCAACAACTGGCTCTGGAGCTTACAGCAATACTGGTAAGCGTTTCCGGATTACTGTTGCAAGTGGTAGCTCTAATCCTCCTCGTATAAATATGGGCAAAGTTACCTTTGAAGTCGGCTATAACCAAATGTCGCAGAAGATTCAGAATATCCAAAAAACTGGTGGCAAGATTCTCAGTATTACTGAAGTTGCCTAGAGAATAATACAGTGAGCAGTTATCAGCGAACAGATATAGATGAGTGCTGGCTTTGGGTTTCCCTCATGCTGGCTCTGCCTCTGCCGTTGGGTTATCCTACCTTGCTCACTGATAACTGTTCGCTGCGTTTTTACATGCTTATTACTCCCTTCGCTGCTCTAAAATTACCTCTGCCAAAGCGTTGCGTATTTTCTCTGCGCTCTAATGGGGTTTTCAGATTGGTAATCTTTTAGGTCGCAAGGGAGTAGTCAAAAACTAGGGGTGTAGGGGGGTAAGGGTATGGGCGTGTAGGGGAACGTTCTTAGTAGGGGCTTGAAGCCACTACTAATTAAAGACCATCAAATTGTAAATTTGGTGGGGCTTGAACCCAAATGGCTCCGGGGTAGGGGTGTACAACAATAGAATTTCCGCGCGTTTTCACGCCAGATGCCTCAAGTCGGGGAACCCGGACGCCGGATACCTAGGGAGGGAGAACGCCAGGTGCTACAACGGGGGGAACCCCAACGCCAGATGCCTACGGAGGGAAACCCTCCGTAGGCGACTGCGAACCCGAAGGGCAGTGGCTCCCCTACACCCTTACACCCCTATACCCCTACACCCCTTTCTTGCTCACACAACGTTTCAAAATCACCGACGAAGTGGCAAACAAACACCCGAAAAGTTAGTGGTTGTTCTGTTGCTCTTAAAATTCATTGCATGAAATCGATGGATATAACGGAATTTGTTGAGCTTTCAATTGGGCGTTGGCGATCGCAGCGTAGCGCCCACCATTTAGCATTTAGCCACTTTGAAGCTGTACAATCGGTGATTGATATTATTGCACTTTCACCTGAAGACCAGGCTGTGATTGCTCTGTGTAAGTCATACAATATTGACCAAAGTCAGATTGTGTCTCCCTTTGCGATGACTTGGGAGGGACAGTCGGATTGGGATGAAGACGCACAGATGAAAGGGAGTAGTATCCTGGTACCAGTTCCCGATCCTGATGTCCCCAATCGGGGCAAATTACTTAGAGATCAAGGATACGCTGAAACTATAGCAGCAGCTGGTGACTATCACCTGACAGAAGACGGGACATTTGTGCTGCTGACGACATATGATCGGGCGGCGGCTGAAGAGAAAATTTGGTTCGCCAATCCAAACTTGCGATTTCGGGTGTCACTCATCAAAACGAGTGCTGGAACTGGAGTGGTGACTGCATCCTTTGCCTCAGAAATCCGTTCTCTCAGTAGCAAGTAGTCATTGTTACCAGTTATCTGTTATCTGTTATCTGTTGTAAATTATTAGCTATCAGTTATCAGTTAACCCTTACAACGCGCGATCATGAATTCAGTAAAAGCCAATGACTTAACAACGCTGGCTCAGTGGATGGCAGGTGATTTCAGCAATTATAAGCAATCCTACCATAACCCTCAGCAATTTGCTCATATCCATATCTTTTTTCGTCCCTTACCCTTTGAGTTTTTCAATGCGATTGGTTTTTACTCGGAACAGGTTTACGATCACGATTTATGGAGTCCCTATCGTCAGGGAGTGCATCGATTAATTGACGAGGGAAATCAAATTTATATTGAAAATTACAGTCTTAACGATCCGTTGCTGTATGCAGGATCGGCACGGGAATTAAGCATTCTCAGAACTATTACACCTGATTGTATCGAACGACGATATAACTGCTCTATGATCTTCAAACGAGAGGGCGAGATGTTTCTAGGTAGTGTGGAGCCAGGAAACAAGTGCCTAATCGAGCGAAAGGGATGTTTAACTTATCTAATCAGTGATGTGGAGCTGACGGCAACAACCTGGGTTAGCCTTGACAAAGGTATGGATGTCAATACTCATCAACAAGTTTGGGGATCTACGTTTGGGGCGTTGGAGTTTGAAAAGCGTGAAAGTTTTGCAGATGAACTTCCCCTGGATCGTCTTTGAATTAATAGTTTTATGAACGTATTAGGTGAGCAAACAGAAGCTGGGGTGAAAATAGGAATGTTGCCACCGGAAGCTGAAAAAAAAATGCAATGCTGGATCCGGAGCCGACATTTGATCAGTTCAGGAAATTTTTTTGTTTTTGAATCAGTTGATTACAGTGCGGTTGAACGATTTTCAGAGTGTATTGCGGCGCTGGGAGGAGCGTTATTATCCATTGAACCCATTGGCAAAATCTGGATGGGCGATCATCGTCAGGTGATTCTTTATCGAGCGAAGGCAAGTTTACATACGCCCCACCATACCTTAAAGCAATACTGGTTGAAATACGGTGGTTTTCGCACAAGGTTTGATGAGCGTGTTTAACAGATTAACTCACAGCTATAAAAACATCCAGATTGCCGCCTACGGCGCGGCTACGCCTAACGTTTTTATAAAAAGCCGTGGGGAAATCGAAGTTCTTAGTCCTTAGGGAATCATTGCTACTTTAATCACCTTACGATCTCTCATATCACAAAACACCTGTTCTAAATCCTGCAATGGACGGTGTTCGCTGATGAGCAACTCAAAGGGAATCTTCTGACTTGCAATCAGTGACAATGCTGCCCGAACATACTCTGGAGTGTTATGAAAAACTCCTTTGAGAGTCAGTTCGCTGTAGTGTAGTTGTTCTGTATTCACGCTAATAGTTGTATCTCGTGGACAACCACCAAACAGGTTAACAGTTGCACCAGGACGAGCACAAGCAATTGCGGTTTCCCAGACACTTGGTACACCAGTTGCTTCAATCACCACATCTGCACCCCATCCCTGTGTCAGTTCTTTAACTAAATTAGGAATCTCTGGGAACTGATGATAATTAAAGGTCTTTGCTGCACCCAGTTTTTCTCCAATTTCTAACCTTTGGTCATTGCCTCCAAAGAGTAACACCTCAGCTTTAAGATCATGAGCCAATTTAGCCACAAACATCAGCCCGATCGCCCCATCTCCTAACACCACCACAGAATCACCTGGTTTGACGTTGGAACGAGCGACTCCATGCAGCACACAAGCCAGAGGTTCAGTCATTGCTGCCAACTCATAAGGCAACTCATCAGGAATTGGCAACATATTATGTTGCACAATCGGTGCTGGAATTTTTAAATATTCGGCAAAAGTGCCGTTATTCCATGTCAAATTTGGACAGAGGGAATATTCTTGGCGTTGACAAAAAAAGCAATTCATGCATGGGGCAGAATTATTTGCTACCAGGCGATCGCCCACTTGCCAAAGAGTGACACCCTCTCCGACAGCGACAATTTCCCCCGCTGCTTCATGACCAAACAGTGTTGGTGGTTTGAGCATCTTAGCATGACCGCCGCGACGCCAAACTTTTAAATCTGTACCACAAGTTGTTGCTGCTCCCACTTGGATGACAACTTCACCAATACCGGGTGTGGGGGACGCAACTTGTTCTAAACGTAAATTTTCTTTGCCGTAAAGTAACGCTGCTAACACGCGAGCTTTAACCAATAATTTGCTCCACCTGATTTTACCAGGTGGAGCCGGGAACTTTATCAGTTACCAGTGAACAGTTATCAGTTATCAGTTATCAGGTAGGAAACGGACTCGTCCACCCGTTGTTTAGTGTTCACTGTTCACTCACTACGCTTTGAGTACTGTTTGAGCAATAGATACCTTACTTCTTCCTTCCAAGTTCGGCATCTGACTCACAGTTAACACTGGCACTTCTTGGCGACAGGTTTTGCAAAACCAGTAGAGTTCACCATGACGAATATGACGTAGCAAAGAACCCCCACAGCACGGGCAATCGTCGGATCTCATACTCATATTTATGTCCTCCATTTGAAAAGCTATTGATTTATAGATGTAATAGATGCGTTAAAAAATCGTTAATTAAACTTTGATTTTTGCATCATGAATACGACCGTTTGAATGAATGCGGTCTTGTATGATTTTTTTATAGACCGCCTCGTACCCATCCACCATTTGGCTGACACTAAACTTGTTCTCTACATGTTCTCGACAAGTTTGACGATTGAGTTCCAAAGCTGCTGGAATCATTGCCGCCATTTCATCGTAGCTTTGGCAGACAAAACCTGACACACCGTGGTCAATAACTTCTGATACGGAACCTAGATTCATCGCAATAACTGGTGTCCCAGTTGCCATTGATTCAGTCATCACTAAACCAAAAGGTTCTTGCCAGCCGATTGGAAACAAAGTCATGGCAGCATTGCCCAGCAGTTTAACTTTCTGGGCGTGGTCGATTTCGCCTAGGTATTGAATTTGCTCACCATCAATCTGTGGGGCAATCTCTTGTTCAAAGAACTCAGAGTCTACTACATCAACCTTTCCTGCCATTTTTAGATGCCAGCCAGCTTTTTTCGCAATGGCGATCGCATGATGCGGTCCCTTTTCTGGCGCGAAGCGTCCTAAGAATGCCAGGTATGGCGGTTGTTGATGTTGGGGAACAAAAGGATAATCTTCTAGATCAATTCCGTTGTAGACCGTCTCAACGTAGTTCAGGTTTATTTGACGTTGAGCGTTACTAATGCTAACGTATGGTTGCCGTTTATGGTGGATGTATAGGTTTTGGTTATCCGTTGTAAAATTGCTGTGCACGGTATGCACGGTGGGTGTTTGTACAAAACTCGCCAAAGGTAATGCCGTAATCCCCACATGGGAATGGATGATATCGAATTCCTTTGCTATTTCGTAAACCTGGCTCAGTTCCAGCATTTCGTACACTCCGTACTCTTTGACGTTCGGGTCTAAGCGCAATGCACGAGGATAAACTGCTTCTAACTTAGCCAATGTTTGCGAGTCGCCTGATGCGAACAAAGTCACATCGTGACCTCGACGTACCAGTTCATCTGTCAAGCGACTCACGACTAGCTCTATTCCTCCATATGTTGGAGGTGGAACTCGTTCCCACAGGGGGGCTACTTGAGCAATTTTCATAGGTTGTTTTGGTTCAGCAAGTAAGATGATCCTATTACTAGGACATATATCTGATGATAGAGCATTTATACTTAATCACCTGATTATTAAGTTAACCTGACTGACTCACCCGAGTGCAATTTCGGTTAACCCTACCCTGATAAAGTCGTTGGCTAATTTGATACTAGCCATTTTATTAGAGTGGAAGTATACTTTAACATTACAGTTTGCTCAGAGCACGATTCATCTATCTTGAGGCTCATAATAATTTAATTTTTTTTTAACTAAAAATAGGAAAATCTCGAAACGGAAGCAATTCTAGAGAATATTGCAGGAGGAGAAGATCGATGACGAAAGGACGCAAAAACCTGGAGAATGACGACAGACTAAGATGAAAATTGCGACTTGGAATGTCAACTCGATTCGCACTCGTTTAGAGCAAGTTATTGATTGGCTGGGTCAGAGTAACGTAGATGTCCTGTGCCTGCAAGAAATTAAAGTTGTAGACGCACAATTTCCCCGCGCACCTTTTGAGGAATTGGGCTATCACCTTTATGTATCAGGACAAAAAGCTTACAACGGTGTTGCGATCGCCAGCCGTCAACCACTAGAGAATGTCAGTTGTGGTTTTACGCCGACTTTATTGAACATCCAACCAGATTGGGATGAGCAGAAACGGGTGATTACCGGTAAGATAGATGGTATAACAATTGTCAATCTTTACGTACCCAATGGTTCAGCAGTGGGAAGCGAGAAATATGAATACAAGCTGGGTTGGCTAATAGTGCTGCAGGAGTATTTGCGATCGCTTCTTTTATCACAAGCTGCTATTTGTGTGTGTGGAGACTTTAACATTGCTCTGGAAGATAAAGATATTCATCAGAGTGCAAAGAGCGAAAATCACATCATGGCATCAGAACCAGAGCGCCAAGCCTTACGAGATATCCTCTTATTAGGATTTGCTGATGCTTTTCGCAAATTTACCCCGGAAGGCGGACACTACAGCTGGTGGGACTATCGAGCAGCATCTTTTCGCCGTAATTTGGGTTGGCGAATTGACCATCACTATCTCACGCCTGATTTGTATGATCGTGCCAAAAGCTGCACTATTGACGTAGCTCCCAGAAAGTTACCTCAACCCAGCGATCATGCACCAGTGATTGTCGAATTTTAGAATTTAGTCATGAGTCAACACTCATCCAAAATCCACGCATCCAAAATCCAAAATTGATATGTTTCTAGTCACTGGAGCCACAGGGGGAATAGGTCGCACAGTTGTGCGACTTTTACGTGAACAGGAAAAGCAGGTGCGAGCATTTGTCCGTCTTACTTCGCGCTACAGCGAGTTAGAACACCGAGGAGCTAACATCTTTATTGGTGATTTGCGCCAAGAAAAAGATATTCAAAAAGCTTGTCAGGGCGTACAGTACATTATCAGCGCTCACGGTTCTGATGGAGATGCCTTAGCTTTAGACTATCGCGCTAACATTGAACTCATAGATTCCGCAAAAGCTAATCAAGTCCAGCACTTTGTTTTTATTTCCGTGCTAGGAGCAGATAGAGGATACGAAGATGCTCCTGTGTTTAAGGCAAAACGAGCAGTGGAGCGATACCTGGAAACTAGTGGCTTGAACTACACTATTCTACGCCCATCTGGATTAGCATCCGACTTACTACCATTAGCAGAACGTTTTCGGGAAACGGGGTTTTACCTGCTTGTTGGCGATCCCAAAAACCGTACCTCTAGTGTTAGTACAGATGATTTAGCAAGGATAGTAGTAGATTCTGTGACAGTTGAAGCGGCTCGAAATCAGATATTATCAGTTGGGGGACCAGAGATTTTAATGCGAGAGGATATTCCCAAAATTATTAGTCGCATTTTTAACCGAGAGCCACTGATAATTAACCCGCCACTCTTAGCTGTAGATGGGCTGCGGGGTGCATTAGGTTTTTTCAATCCGCAAGCACAAAAAGCTTTGGGAACGTTTCGTACATTACTAGCTAACGAATTTTTCTGTACAAGAGAAGAAATTGCGAAATTGGAAGCTACTTTCAATTTTGAGCTGGAAACACTAGAAAGTTTCTTGCGACGTTATCTAGCGATTTAATTCAGTAAACAGTGAGTAAGCGTGCTTGATGAGGGTTTCCCGACAGAGGCATCTGGCGGAGCGCGTTAGCTCCGGCCCCCTTAGGGGCTAGCGGAACCGTTCGGCACGGGGCCGTGCCCGTTAGGCGCAGCCGTGGCGTTAGCCATAGGGCTCAGGTTCTCCCCGATAGCCTTACGGTGAGTCCAGCACGGCGCGGGAGGGTCTCCCTCCTGCGCCGTGCTGGCTCACTGATAACTGATAACTGATAACTGTTTAGGAGTGACTACTCACCTATAATCTAAAATCCCAAATCTAAATTCTTATGAGATATTCCCTAGCTGCAAATACGGCTACAGCACGTAAAACAAAACAGCGATTTGCAAAACCTGATGAACACCTATCCTATGAACTGGGTAAAGCAGTACAGGAACTGCCACCATTGTACACTAGATTGTTAGCGGGAACACTGAGTGTAGTGGTACTGGGAACAATCGCCTGGGCGAATTTTTCCAAGATTGATGAAGTGGCGACAGCACCAGGGGAGTTAATCGCTTCGACACAAGTACGACCGGTGACATCCATAGGTAACGGAACAATTGTCAAGGTCAACGTTAAAGAAGGCGATCGCGTCATCAAAGGTCAAACCCTAATTCAACGTGATCCAGATTTGCAACAAGTCGATGTGACTCGCTTAGCCTCATCTGCTGAATTAATTCAAGAAGATTTGCGACGTTTAGATGCAGAACGTACGGGTGGCAAAATTGCTGGAACACAACTTCAAGATCAATTGTTAAACTCTCGTTTACGAGATTATCAAGCGCGTCAAGCAGCTTCCGTTGCGGAAGCAAATCGCCAACAAGCGCTGACTAACCAGGCAAAAGTGCGCCAAACTCGCTTGCAAGAAAATCTGGTAAACGCAAGAACTAGCTTTACCAACGCCAAAACAAACTTGGTTAACGCCCAAAATATCCGCAAGAAAGTTGAAAGCGGCTTAACCATTGCTCAAAAAAGGGAACAAAGCCTCAAAACTCTAGTAACTCCTGGTGCTATTCCTCGAATCGATTACTTGGACGCCCAAGAAAGACTCAATCGAGCAACTACGGATATTACCCGAGCGAATGATGAGGTGATAAACTCCCAAAATAAGGTGACAGAAGCTCAAGACAAAGTTACATCCTTTGAAAAGGATATAGCAGCTCAAGTTCAGGAAATTCGCCAAGCTCAAGCTGCATATCAAGCTGCGCTTACTCAAGCACAACGTATAGAATCAGAACGTCAAAGTGAAATTATCACCCAGATCAACAAACGCAAAGAAGAACTAACCACCGTTCAAGGTCAACTTGAGCAAGCCCAGAAGCAACAAGAGAGGGAAACTATCAAAGCTCCAGTCACAGGTACTATCTATAGAATAAAAGCCACAAGAGGACCAGTGCAATCGGGTGAAGAGTTAGTATCTATTTTACCAGAAGGGGAAGAACTTCTCTTAGAGGTGAAAGTCCTCAACCGAGATATTGGTTTTATTCGCGAGGGAATGAAAGCAAAGGTTAAAATGGCAACTTTCCCATTTCAAGAATTTGGCATCATTAATGGTGAAGTCGTGCAAATCAGTCCCAATGCTATTGTTGACAAAGAAATGGGGTTAGTTTTCCCCACCAGAATTAAGCTGAATAAACACTCCATAATGGCTCAGGGACAAGAAGTTGCATTTACTCCTGGGATGGCTGCAAATGGTGAGATTGTCACTCGCAAGAAGTCAATTTTAACATTCTTAATTGAGCCAATTACTCGTCGATTCAGTGAGGCATTTTCTGTCAGGTAGGTGTGGAAGGGGCGAGTATGCAGCGCTTTGCGGCGCTGGGCGCATGGACAATCGCCCTACTAAGTATTAGACTTCGTGGCAGTTGTCAGTTAAAAGTGACAAGTCAAAAGTGAAAAGAAAAAGAAAATCTCTTCACCGAAAGACGGCTTCGGTTGCCCCGTCTCTATCAACTCTTTCCCCCCCCTGCCTCCCCCTGAATCAATAACTAGTAAGCTAATGTACTTTTAATTTGCATAATTAGGGAGAACCAGATGCCCACCCTACAAGAGTTTTACTTTTAGGTAACATGCAAGTTAAATGTCCAACAGCTTAACTTGGCTTAATACATATGGATAAAATAGATTTGTTGCAAGTGGATCTTAATCTTTTACTGGTGTTACATGCCTTGCTGCTTGAGCGTAACGTCACGAATACTGGAGAAAAAATTGGTTTGAGTCAATCAGCTACCAGTCACACCCTGGGGCGGTTACGCAAAATATTCAACGATCCACTGCTTGTGCGCTCAAACAAAAACATGGTTCTCACACCATACGCTCTTGAGCTACTCGAACCACTAGAGAAAATTTTGTTAGATATCAAACAGTTGATTCAACCAACCGTTTTTGATCCGAAAACAGCACAAGGTACAATCCACCTAGCGGCATCAGATTACTCAATCGTTGTGATTTTGCCAAAGGTTCTCAAGCTTATTTGTGACAATGCACCCCACCTGAATCTGGAGTGTCATCATTGGCGTTCTGACACACTAGATTTACTAAGAAGTGGAGAGATCGATCTAGGCTTAGGAGTTCTAAATCTAGCCCAAACTACGGAGTTTAAATGCCAGAAGTTATTTGTTGAAGATTTTGTGTCTGTCGTTCGGGCTGACCATCCCATCACTCTAACGGATTTTACCGTTGAATCTTACGTTGCTTGGTCACATGCCTTAATTACAATCACAAACTCCCCTGTAAACGCAATCCCCAAATCACCTACAAGGCACGTAGATACTGTGTTGTCAGGGTTAGGTGTGAAGCGTCGGGTGATGTTGAAGTTACCGCATTTTCTCGCGGCTCCTATGATTGTCGCTCACAGCGATCTCATTTTGACATTACCTCGTCGAATTGCAATGCTCTTTGCTAACTATACAAACCTTGCTATCCTGGAGCCACCGATTGAACTTGGTCAGTACGACTATATGCAGATTTGGCATATGCGTCTCGATCACGATCCGCTACACATTTGGGTACGCGAGATTATAGCGTCCCAAACGCAGCTACTCTAAAACTTTAACAAAAATGCGTGTAACCAACACAAAAGCGCCATCATTGTTTCATAACCGTGCGATCGCTGAGTCCTCTAGCATTTCTTGACGTTTCTTGAGTATGTTTTCAGAATCAATGGTACTATCATAATGACTAGTACTATAGTTCACATAATTATTCAATCCTGCTTGGTAGCTTGAGAATTGTGACCCCAGTGTAGAACTGACACTAAAGCCAGAGAATTGCAGAGTATTGCTATCATCGAACTGGTCTTGTGACCCATAAGAGTCATCCTGGTAATTTGTAACGCTGAAGTTAGAAGTTGTAGCACTGCTATTGGTTGCAAAGTTGCTCAGACCAAAGTTTGGCATTTGTGTGTCGTGTACCGCTGTTTCTGCGACAATCTGACGTACTTGAGCATCAGTAAGATTGTGATTAGCACTGAGCATGAGAGCAACTACACCAGCAACGTGAGGAGCCGCCATAGACGTGCCACTATAGGAAGCATATTTATTACCCGGAATTGTAGAATACACATTGACTCCTGGGGCCGTCACGTAAGTAAGTGGATTCACTCCCGCTTTGTTGGAGAAGTCAGCCATCTGATTATTTTTATCAACTGCTCCAACTGCAATTCCTGATTTATCTGCATAGCGCGCTGGATAGCCTGGTTGCAAGCCACCATCATTGCCAGCTGCCATAACGACAATCACTCCTTTAGTGCTGGCATATTCAATAGCTTTCTCTAAAGTACTGTCAGAAGAACCACCACCAAGACTAAGGTTAATCACGTTAGCTCCATGATCCACGGCATAGTGAATGCCATTAGAAATCGAAGTATAGGAGCCAGAACCATCATCACCAAGGACTTTGACTGGCATAATTTTGGCATCGTAGGCAATACCAGTCACACCAAAGTCATTCTTTTCCCCAGCAATAGTTCCAGAGACATGGGTTCCATGACCAAATTTATCTGAAACATCGTTGTTGTTATCAACAAAGTTCCACCCGTGAACGTCATCAACCAAACCATCACCATCATCATCCTTGCCATTGCCAGCAATTTCCTTGGGATTTGTCCAGATATTATCCTTCAAGTCATCGTGGTTGAAGTCAACCCCAGTATCCAGAACAGCAACAACTACACCCTTACCAGTGTATCCTTTTGCCCAGGCTTCTGGAGCCTTCACAAGGTCGGCTCCCCAATTGTTACCACCTAGGTTAGGAACATCAGCAAAGGTAGTTTGACCAGCTGCTTTAGCCACTGCTGCTGCTGCATTTATTAAGCCATAGCCAGAGGTGAAACTGTACCCATTGTCATTGAACAATTGTTCTTGAGCATTAGATTCTAAGCCATTCATAGCTGAGTTAAAGCTACTATGACCGTTAAGGTTTACGTTGTAATTGTTGTTATAATCAAAGGTATTTACTGAGGATAGAGAAGTAATATTTTGCCCTTGATTAAAAAGAGAACTGTTACTACTAAGACGAGTGAACATCAGTATTAATTTCCTCAATAAAATCTCGATTGATTGACAACAAAATTGACAAAAACCTTATCTTTATCTATGATCAGGGTTTTGTATTACAAATATTTTGTCCTATATAATAATTACTATTTAAATAAAATAAAAAAAGCTAATTATCTTACAAATATTATCTATATAAATAGAAATCAACATTTTATAGACGAATCCTATTTGATTTGTGAGAGTTTTTTGACAAACTGCAAAGGACATCTAGACGCCTGAAAGGTCTCCCGCAATTTTTGGGTAGAAAAGACATAAACAGAGGTTCTCACAAATCATTTAGAACTGCTATTTTTTGAAAAAATTGTATAATTTAGTATCCTAAATAAGTTAACGGTGAGGCAAGTTGCTGCTTTGAGGGTAACTCGAAGGCAGGCAACTACCTCTGCCGTTGAGTTATCAAGATTTCAGACGACAACAAGTACTGATAATTGATAACTGTTAAAATATTTTTCCCCCGTGTTCCTAAATCAGGGTTATTAAGTGATGTTTTTAAAATTACAAAATAAGCTACGAAAAAACCCAGAGTTGTACTCAAAGACACGCACTGATATTAATTTTGTCTTGCCATTGGCAACAGTATTCTTTGTCCTTTGTCTGATACTTATCCTAAATCGTTACTATAGTTTTTACGCTTCTTTTGACCAAGGAATTTTTAACCAAGTTTTCTGGAATAACCTTCACGGTCGATTCTTTCAAAGTTCCCTTTCTTCAAGTCTTTCCACTAATGTTGTTCATTCTGGAGAAGTTGCTACAGTTTATTACCACCGCCTCGGTCAACACTTTACTCCAGCGTTATTGCTTTGGCTACCAGTATATGCATTGTTTCCCTCTCCTGCAACTTTAGGGGTTTTACAGGTTATATTTATCACCGCTGCGGGTTTTGTTTTGTATGTATTGGCACGACAGTATCTACAACCACCATTAGCAGTGATGATTACTGCTAGCTTTTATGCTGCCAATGCTGTTATTGGTCCCACATTAAGTAACTTTCATGATATTAGCCAAATTCCCTTGTTTGTCTTTGGCTTGTTACTCGCAATGGAAAAGCGCTGGTGGTGGCTGTTTTGGGTGCTAGCAGTTTTGATTTTGGCAGTTCGAGAAGATGCTGGTGTGAATTTATTTGGCGTTGGTGTTTACATGATTTTGAGTAGACGCTTTCCCCGTGCTGGACTAGCTGCTTGTATTCTCAGTTTTGGTTACATGTTGGTTCTCACGACTACAATTATGCCACTGTTTTCTGAGGATGTTTCCCGGCGGTTTATGTTAGAACGGTTTGGCCAATTTGGAGATGGAGACGGTAAAGCTTCCACTCAGGAAATTATTTGGGGAATGATTAGCAATCCTTGGCGATTGATCGTAGAACTCGTTACACCAGTAGACCGGACAATTAAGTATTTACTTGGGCAATGGTTACCACTAGCGTTTGTACCTGCTGTTTCTTCTGCATCTTGGATGGTGGCTGGCTTCCCCTTGCTGAAACTCTTTTTGGGGAAGGGAGAGACGGTGCTAGCAATCAATGTTCGCTATGCTTTAACTGTGGTTCCTGGTTTATTTTACGGCGCTATTCTTTGGTGGTCGCAGCATCCAAAAAGATTTAAACTCTCGTTTCGCCGTTTTTGGGCATTCTGTCTGAGTCTTTCTTTATTATTTTCCTTCACTTCCAGTAGTTCTAGCTTAAATAGAGCATTTTATTTTCTCTTACCAGATTCTTTTAATCCTTGGGTATATGTGTCTTTACCTCAACAATGGAGTCATGTGTTGCAGTTTCGCCCAATGCTGGCACAAATTCCACCAGAGAGAAGTGTCTCTGCAACGACTTACCTTGTCCCTCAGCTTTCCAGTCGCCGGGAAATCATTCGCTTACCTGTGCTGGAGTTGCGAAACGATGCACGCCAGGTGATTAAAGTTGATTATGCGATCGCCGATCTGTGGCAGTTAAAACAGTATCAACCAGCATTTAAGGAAGAGCGTAATCTTTTACGGGAACTCGTACAATTGTTTGACCAGCTGACGAAGACTCAGGAATACGGAGTAATTGGCTTTCGGGATGGTGTTATTTTACTTCAGAAAGCTGCAACCCCTAACCCACAAGCCACAGCAGCTTGGTTAACCTTTCGCCAACAGCTAGAGAAAGAATTAATACAAAACAGGGCAACATAATAAAGAAACCAAGAGCCAAAAAATAATTTTGAGTTCTGACTTTTTCTTTGAAAGTCCTTCTACCACTACTTTTTTTTCAACAATGTTAAGAAAAATAAAAAATTTTCCATTTTGGGACTTGTTATAGTAACTAGACTTGTATCTTGAGATAAATGTAGAAGATTATAGATTTGTAAAGGGTTGGGCATAGAACTATATGAAGATATTGGTGTTAAGTTGGGAGTTTCCGCCACGGATAGTTGGGGGAATTGCTCGTCATGTCGCAGAGTTATACCCGGAACTGGTCAAGTTAGGACATGAAATCCACTTGATTACACCAGAGTTTGGTAATGCACCGATGTATGAGATCGTTGAGGGATTACGAGTTTATCGCGTGCCTGTGGCTGCTGGTAATGACTTTTTTCACTGGGTTGTTAATCTCAACCAAAGCATTGGCCATCACGGCGGTAAGTTGATGCTGGAGGAAGGACCGTTTGATATCATTCACGCACATGATTGGCTTGTTGGGGATGCGGCGATCGCCCTCAAGCACAGCTTTCAAATCCCCCTGATTGCCACTATTCACGCAACTGAATACGGACGTTACAACGGTGTTCACACTGATATTCAACGTTATATTAATGGCAAAGAAGAAATTTTTGCTTTCAACGCTTGGCGAGTTATCGTTTGCACTGACTATATGCGGCGGGAAGTAGAACAGGCGTTACACTCTCCGTGGAACAAAATTGATGTTATCTATAACGGTATCCGACCGGAGAAAAAACAGCACCACCAAGATTTTCACGCTCTGGATTTTCGTCGCCAATTTGCCGAAGACGGTGAGAAAATTGTTTATTATGTCGGTCGCATGACCTATGAAAAAGGCGTCTCTGTACTACTAAATGCTGCTCCCAAAGTTCTGGGGGAAATGGGAGGTTACGTTAAGTTTGTGATCATAGGTGGTGGCAATACCGACCATCTCAAAAAGCAGGCTAGGGATATAGGAATATCCAACAAGTGCTATTTTACCGGTTTTATGTCTGATGACTACTTAGATAAATTTCAAACCGTTGCTGACTGTGCTGTGTTCCCAAGTCTCTATGAACCCTTTGGTATTGTGGCATTAGAAAGCTTTGCCTCTCGCGTTCCCGTTGTTGTTTCTGATACAGGTGGTTTGCCAGAAGTGGTGCAACACACCAAAACAGGCATAGTTACATATACCAATAACCCAGATTCCTTGGCTTGGGGTATCCTGGAAGTGTTGAAAAATCCAGGTTATCGACAATGGCTGGTTGATAACGCTTACGAAGATTTAGACAGACGCTTCAGTTGGTCTAAATTAGCCAAGCAAACTGAGGATGTGTACAAGCGGGTGATGCAAGAGCGATCGCTAGTGAGTTGGTTATAAATGAAGTATTTTCATCTTTAACGTCAAGGACAGCTAAATTTTAGCTGTCCTTGATTATTCGTATATTTGCTAACATTATTTTTTTATTTCTACCGCTCTAAGTGAATCAGTTGATTGTGCATACACTTATAAAGAATACACAAGACTTACGCAAACAAACCCGGTTTCTACCAAAAATCGTCTGTTTCGCAACCAAAGACGAACGAAGAAACCGGGTTTCTAGCAGATGGTGCGTAAGTCCTATATTTATTATCAAACAATCATGCCACAGCAAAACCTGTATGCTGTCGTACTTTGGGATGGCGAAAACCGAGTACTATATCTTCTTTGGGAATACCTGCTTCTAGTAAATCAGCAGCAATTCCTTCTTCTGTGTCATCATATTGAATCCAGATTTTGTTACCAATTAAATTGAGGTGAATTGGCGTTGCATGGAGATACTTGTCGCCATTCCAGCCAATGTCCAAAACTAAGTAGTTTCCTCGCTCATCATCAAATAGAACTTGGGAGTTATAGTCATCAGGTAGAGCCGCGCGATATTGGGCGCATTTTTGTAGTATGCTTTTAATGATATCTCGGTATTTTAATTGGGTATCCATTGGACAATCACCTCTCTTTCATCATCAAAAACAATCAGCTTGATAATTTGGTTTTTGAGTAAAACTTGTCCTAACTCTATGGTAAACACGCTATTAAAAGTTGGTTGAGAAACGGCAAGATAAAGATATCTCTCTACACCCATTTCATTAAGTACTTGGCGATAAAGAACATACTGCCCCAAAGCCTGCTGCAAATCCTTTACATCAGACTGTCCCACAAAACTCTTAACTTCCACAACAATTTTTTGGGTTCTTTTTTCAGCACTGATTAAACGTTTTGCACCCAAATCAGCGGATAAACGCTTGTTGCCGATTTGAAGGGGAAATGGATCATGGGTAATTGTCCAGCCATCCTTCTGTAAGGCACGCTTGACAGTATCGTGATAGATATCTTTGGCTGGCAAATTGAGAAATTTGGTAACGAAAGTTTGCTCTAGTCAATGATTATACCACACCTATTGTCAAATGCTTTGTGCTACTTGCTAAAGCAAAATGTAAATTTCTCTCTACTTTAAATGTAGTTCTGAAGAACATCTAAAATAGAAATATATCAAGCAGACACTATGAAAAAACTTAGATTCATTAAGTTAAAAAACTTAACTATAGCAATGCTGACGTCTTTTGCAGTATTGTTCCTTCTCTGGTTTATTTCCCCATTACCTAAAACCCTAGCAAAACCTGAGACAAAAGTTTTTGAACAAGTCTGGCAAACTGTTAACGAAAACTTTTATGACCCCAAACTTAACGGAGTAGACTGGAAAGCAATACGGCAAAAGTATGAACCTCAAGTAGCGCGAACCAAGTCTATTCAAGAAGCTGCTGTTGTGATCAATCAGATGCTCTCTGAATTGCGAACTTCTCACACCCGCTTCTACACTCAAGATGAGCCGGCATACTACCAGCTTTTAGGGATTTTTCAGGCAAATAACCCTGATTTCCAGAAAGAATTAAAAAAGTTTTTCCCAAAAGGTAAGATTGAGTACACTGGGATTGGTGCATTCACTAAAGACATTAACGGTAAGACTTTTATTAGTGCCATTTTAGACGAAAGTCCAGCGGCAAAAGCTGGGTTAAAAGTGGGTGATCAATTATTGAGCGTGGAAGGTGGTCCTTATCAACCGATAAAATCTTTTGCAGGCAAAGCAAATCAAAAAGTCACTTTGTTGATTCAAAGAAAGCCTGATGCCAACAGCCAAGAAAAAATTGCTGTGACTCCCAAAATCTATGACGCAGCCACCATGTTTTTGGAAGCACAACAAGCCAGTACTCAGGTTATTCAACGCAACGGTAAGAAAATCGGCTACGTTCATATTTGGTCAAACGCCGCTGATCCAGACCAGGAGAAACTTCGAGAAGATTTAATATACGGTCGCTTGAGAAATGCACAAGCGTTGGTTTTGGATTTACGAGATGGCTGGGGTGGAGGAGATATCGGTTATCTCAACATATTCACTGCAAAGGAAGGTCCGAGTATAACCAGTATCCCCCGTAATGGGAGAAGATATACTTCTATTTCTCAATGGAAAAAGCCTGTAGTTATGGTGATAAATGAGGGAAGCAGAAGTAGTAAAGAAATTTTGGCTTATGGTTTCAAGCAACATAAAATAGGACCTGTGATTGGTTCTAAAACAACAGGAGCAGTTGTTGCTGGTCGTCCTTTTCTGATGTCTGATGGTAGCTTCGTTTATTTAGCAGTTTCAAATGTGTTTCTCAACGAAACACAACGGTTGGAAGGCAAAGGAGTTGCACCTGATATTAACGTTCCATTCTCATTGGAATATGCTCAAGGTGCAGACCCGCAAAAAGAACGGGCGATAGAAGTTTTGCTGGAAGCACTGAACAAATCAGTGAACAGTCAACAGTGAACAGTAAACAGCATTTGGTTTACACCCTCAAAGCCTGCTTGCGTAAACTTTGAATCGTAGAAATCGTATGTTCTGCAACTTTGTCAATTTCCTCAATTGTGTTGAAGCGTCCTATACCAAAGCGTATCGACGCATAAGCCTGTTGTTCCGAGTGTCCCAATGCCATGAGAACATGAGAAGGTGCAGTTGTGACTGAGGAGCAAGCAGAACCAGAAGACACCGCCATCACTGGTTGTAATCCTAATAGCAGTGCAGATCCATCTACCCCCTCAATGCTGATATTTAAATTTCCTGGAAGTCGCTGCGTAGGATGTCCGTTCAGATGAATTCCTTCTAATTGGGAAAGTTTTTCCCACAATCTTTGTCTTAACTGTGTCAGGCGTTGGCTTTGTGTGGTTTGTTCTTCTAAAGCAATCTCAACCGCCTTACCAAATCCTACGATTTGCGGTGTATACAAAGTGCCAGAACGCATTCCCCGTTCGTGTCCACCACCATGCTGTTGAGGAGCAAGTTGGACTCTGGGATTGCGGCGACGGACATATAATGCACCGATACCTTTAGGACCGTAGACTTTATGTGCAGTTAGCGACATTGCATCAATTTTCATCGCCTGCACATCAAGAGGGATTTTACCAATAGCTTGCGCTGCGTCGGTGTGGAAAAGGACATTTCGTTCTCGACACATTGCACCAATTTCTGCTAATGGTTGCAAAACCCCAATTTCATTATTCGCAGCCATCACCGAAACAAGAATTGTCTCAGGACGGAAAGCTTTTTCTAACTCAGCTAAATCAAGCAATCCATCTTTTTGGACTCGAAGGATTGTGATTTCAAAACCAAGAGTTTTAAGATACTTGCAAGGGTCAAGAACTGCACTGTGTTCTGTTACAACTGTAATAATATGCTGTCCTTTTTGAAAATACGCTTCTGCAACACCTTTGATAGCTAAATTATTCGCTTCTGTCGCACCACTGGTGAAGACAATTTCTTCTGGTGTGGCGTTGATTGCTGCTGCAAGAATTTCTCGCGTTTGCTTGACTGCAGCTTCTGCTTCCCAGCCGTAAAGGTGATTGATGCTGGAGGGGTTACCAAAGTGTTCGGTAAAGTAGGGTAGCATTGCTGCTACTACCCGTTCATCAACAGGTGTGGTAGCGTGAGAGTCGAGGTAAATAGGGCGATTAGACATAGTTATTGAATCAAAACTTGACTTAGCTTTTTTAAGATACTGAGAACTTTATATAATTCATTCTCGCGCTTTAACAGTGTAAATTCATCAGACAAAGCATATTTTGGTATATCTTGCTTAGTCAGTTTAAGGAAAATAAAATTACTGCCATTCAATACTAATCCAAAGGAGGGACGTTCAGGATTAGGATTACCCAGCATATAAGCGAGTGTTTGAGGAATAGCTTCTAGAAGAGAAAAACTAGCTCTTTTAGATTCAATTATCAATAACCATAATTGTTGTTGGATAACTAACACATCAATACGTCCACGTATAATTTCTCCTTCGTCCTCCAAGGCAATTTTTATCGATTCTTCACTTTTAAGAAAAAAAGGTTCATCATAAAATCCAGCTAAACTCAGCAAAGGAGATAACACCACTAATTTCACTGCTTCTTCCAATAAAGGAGGACGTTTGACTAAACGGAGAAAATGAGATTTGACTTTGTCTAAAGACTGCTTTTCTAAAACCGTAATCTCTGGTAAAGAGTCAAACCATTCTGTAAAAAAATCTTCATTTTCAGTCTGTTGCAGTCTAAATCTTTCTTCTAGATAAGCAAGAGTGACATTTTGAGCTTGGATGACTTGAATCATAGTTTTTTTAAACTCGCTATTATCTTAATGTTAAACTCTAATGTCATATTCCATTTTGGCAAAATTGTATGTTTAATCATTGACGAGTAAGATAGCTATAAGAGCAGACTCACTGTTGAGGTTTCTATGACTCTCACCATCCAGGATTTAGAAAGACTGCAAGAAAAACTACAAGAAGATCAGCGTGACTACCAGCTAGAACTACAAGAAGGTAACATCGTCGTCATGGGACCATCAGATATTGAATCGAGTGAAATTGGGGCTGAGTTTATCAGACTGCTGGGTAACTGGGTTAAGCCTCGCCGACTTGGAAGAATATTTGATTCCAGTGGTGGTTTCATTATGCCAAATACCGACCTACGAGCACCAGATGTTTCCTTTGTATCAGCACAAAGACTGAAACGCACCGTGCGCGACTTTGCTAACTTAGTTCCAGATTTGGTTGTGGAAATTAAATCGAAAACAGACCGTGTTCGTCCAATTGAAGAGAAGATTCAGCTATTTTTGCAATTGGGAGCGCAAGTTGGGATACTGATTAATCCAGATAAGCTGACTGTGAGTGTGTATCGTCCAGTTGGTGAGGTGCAACTGTTGGTAACTGAGGATAAACTAACTATTCCAGAGTTGTTTCCTGGTTGGGAAATCGCGATTTCTGAACTATGGCCTCCCGTGTTTGAGTAATATCAATCCTAGAAATGACTAAAGATATGCGACGCGACTTTGCCAACCGCGATGAGTTGGTAGACTACCTCCGCGAACAATTTCCCAAAGCCACAGAACAGGATGATCACATCAGCGAAACTGTGGGTGGACGCAAAGCTGCTGTTGAGGCACTACAAAAAGTAGATCCTGCACGCTACGCGAAAACACGTAACTTTTTCACAGGTGCGGTGACGCGGTTATCTCCTTATATTCGTTATGGCGTCCTTAGCTTGCGAGAAATTCGGGATGATGTCCTTGGGCGCGTCAAACACCAAGACGATGCAACTAAACTCGTTAATGAGTTGGGTTGGCGTGACTACTGGCAAAGATTATATGTGAAGCTAGGAGATAAGATCTGGAAAGACGAAGAAGAATACAAAACTGGCTACACTATCGCTGAATATGCCCCAAAATTACCTGATGATATCAAACAAGGCACCACAGGACGAGTGTGCATCGACAGCTTCAGTCAGGATTTACGAGAAACTGGATACTTGCACAATCATGCACGGATGTGGATGGCAGCTTACATCATCCATTGGCGACGCATTCGTTGGCAAGCGGGGGCAAAGTGGTTTCTGGAACATCTTTTAGATGGTGATCCTGCAAGCAATAATATGTCATGGCAGTGGGTAGCCAGCACTTTTAGCCACAAACCTTATTTTTTCAACCGCGAAAATCTGGAACGCTACACCGAAGGCGTTTATTGTCGAAAATGTCCTTTGTATGGAAAGTGTGACTTTGAAGGAAGTTATGAAGAACTAGAAACGCGGCTGTTTCCTAAAGGGGAATTTACGAAACAACCTAACAGCCAAAGTTGGCAAAAAGGAAAGAAAAGTAAAAGGTAAGTAGCTCAACCGAAAAAAACTTAAAATAGAAATTCTGCGATTGCTACCCTGCGGGAAGCCCCCTCCGGGGTCTACGTTTCACTTCGTTTCACTCGCAATGACATTTTACATTTAATTAAGTTGAGCTACTTAAAACGAAAATTGTCACAGTTACAAAATCTTTGAAATGGCTGTATCTATCTGTTTCAACAGCACTTCAAGAGTGGAAGAATTATCCAAGACAACATCAGCATGGGCTACTTTTTCTGCTATTGACATTTGACTTGTGATACGGGCTTGTGCTTGCTCTAAAGTTAAATGATTCCGCTGCATTAATCTTTGCAGTTGCAGTTGTTCTGAACAACTGACTACCCAAATTTCTGTGACTAAATCGGTCATTTGGGCTTCAAATAGCAAAGGGATAACTAGTACCAATGTTTGTGCAGGTGAGAGGGTGATTTCTTTGAGAAAGCGATCGCCCACATCAGGATGAATTAAACCCTCTACCCAGATGCGTTCTTGTTGATTGTTAAAAATAATCTCACCCAGCTTTTGGCGGTTGAGGTTACCGTCTGCGAGTAAAATTTCTTCTCCATAGCGTTGAGCAATTTCTTGTAAAATGGGTGAACCGACAGATACAGCTTCTCTGGCATAGATATCTGCATCTAAAATCGGCAAATTGTAAGCACTAGCCAAATAATTGGCAACAGTTGTTTTACCTGTCGCAATTCCTCCAGTTAACCCGATGATGCGTTTAGTCATGAGTTATTTTTAGTTTTTTGAATATGAAACCGCAGATGCACGAGTTTTGGACGCAGATAAATTATCTCTGTGCAAAGCTTGTACATCCGCAGTTCTGATTATGAATTTGTTGCCCATTTTATCAGTGCTTGAGTCAATCCATCTAAGGTATATTCCTCAGCTTCCACATCCACACGTCCAAATATGGAATGACAAGTTTTAGAAGTTTGGGGACCAATCGAAGCAATACAAACTCCTTCCAACGCATCAGTCACCAAAGATGGATTGTTTTGAGAGTCTTCAGAGAATATCTTTTGTGCGAGTTGATGGAAAAATTGCACAGTTTTGGAACTAGCAAAGGTAATAACATCTACAGTTCCACTTTCAAGGGCTAACTCTGCTGAGGGAGGAACACTTTTGGGACAGCAAGATTGATAAGCCGCCACTTCTATCACTTCTGCGCCTTTGGCTGTGAATTGTTGGACTAAAATTTCCCGTCCGCCGCTTTCTACTCTAGGAAACAAAACCTTTTTACCTGTGAGTTCTTCTGGAAAGTTTTCCACCAAAGAATCTGCAACAAAGTTAGGAGGAATAAAATCTGGTTGTAGACTGTGTTGATTGAGACGTTGAGCCGTTTTCTCACCAACAACGGCAATTTTGATTTTAGATAAAGCACGAGCATCTTTACCCTGTGCGAAGAGTCTTTCAAAGAAATAGCCTACACCATTGGTGGAAGTGAGAATTAACCAGTGGAACTCAGATATCTGGGCGATCGCATGATCCAAACCCTCCCAACTTGAAGGCGGACCAATTTCCAATGTTGGCATTTCAATGACATTTGCGCCAAATGAGGTGAGAGTTTGGGTAAACTGGTTTGAGTGTCCAGCTGCTCGTGTCACTACAATTGTTTTACCAGTCAGGGGGCGTGAAGAGGAGAAGAGGGGTAGATTGCTGTGCATGGTTTGGGTGTGCGAAGTGTCAGCGACTGAAGAATTCTCTAATGATATTTTCTCAGGTTGCAGATAACTACGTAGCCCCACAACTTCACCAATCACAATCACCGCTGGCGACAACGATACACCGGATGTTTGCTCAAGTATATTTTCTAAAGTGCCTGTCCAGATTGTTTGTTGAGGTGTTCCTGCCCATCTGATAATGGCTATGGGAGTTAAGCGCGATCGCCCTTGTCGCACGAGCCGGTGTAAAATATCTCCTAGATGCTGTCCTCCCATTAAAATAACTAATGTCTCTAACCGTGATAGCGCCTCCCAATCCAAAGCATCTGGATCATGAGCAGTAAACACAGCAAAACATCGACTCATAACTGGATCGGTGAGAGGTATTCCCGTCAGCAACGGTGCGGCTATTGCTGAGGAGATTCCTGGGATAACTTCAAACTCACAACCAGCTGCTTTCAACGCCTCAATTTCAGAACTACAGCGACCAAAAATAAATGGATCACCAGACTTGAGGCGAATAACTTGCTTTCTCTGCTGACAATACTTTACCATTAACTGGTTGATTTCAGCTTGCGGTGTACTCGGTTGACCACCACGCTTCCCCACATTCAGCTTTAAGCAATCAGGCGGTACACATTGCAACAACTCAGGATCTACCAGAGCATCGTAAACCAAAACCTCAGCACTTGATAACAGCCTGTAAGCCTTGAGCGTTAGATATTCTATATTTCCAGGTCCAGCACCTACAATGTAGACTTTGCCCCTTTGTTCAGCCATGAGTTAGGAATTATTCTTAGTCATTTTTTGAAGAATACGATTAATTTGCTCTGCTTTTTCTGGTTGACGCTGTGCTTGGCTTAAATCTCTCGCTTTTTGCAGAGTTGCAATTGCATCCTCTTTCTTTTCTTGTTGCATTAAAACATTTGACAGACGCAAATAAGCATCAACTTTTTTTGGAGCACGCTCAATCACTTCTTGAAACTGTTGTTTTGCTTCTTCTATTTTACCTTGCTGTATCAAAGTATCTCCTAGCAGCAAGTGAACAACATCATTAGTAGAGTTTAGAGCAATGACTTGACGAAAAGCTGCTTCAGCACTTTTGTAATCTTCTTGCTGATAGAGATTGATTGCTTTTTGAAAAACATTTGAGGTGATCAAAGTTTTCCAGGAGAAATAACCCAGGAGCACAATACTAGAAATAACAGCAGTTATTGCAATAATAGATATTGGTTGAAAGTTGTCAAACATAGTTCATATATAAAAGATAATTTTTGGCAAAAACTTGTATTTATACCAATTCTCCATGATAGCTTGCGTGGCCTAGCCATAGATGCACTTAATATTTATTAGACGAACCGCCTTAGCGCAGCGTGTCCGCAGGACATAGACGAGCCAGTGCGTTGGGGAGGACAGTGCCGTGGGCGGTGAGACCAGTGCTGCGGGAGGGTTTCCCGACAGCCAGGCATCTGGCGTTAGCGCAGCGAGACCGGAGGTCTTCCCCGAAGGGGTTTCCCGACTTGAGGCACCTGTCCGTTGAGCCAGTACTTGATGAGTGTCTCCCTCCGTAAATATCTGGTGAGACCAGTGCTTGATGAGGGTTTCCCGACCTAGGCATCTGGTGAGACAGCGCGAATGACGGCTCTCCCGACCTAGGCGACTGCGCTCTTCGCAGCGGAACCGGAGGTTCTCCCCGATAGCCGTAAGGCGTGGCGTTAGCCATAGGGCGAACCCGAAGGGCGTCCGGCTCCGCCGACTTGAAGCACCTGGCGTGCCAAGAACACCAAGAATGAAAGAGTAAGTATTAAGTGCAAGTTTACAGAGAATTGGTATTAGGATTTAGAAGCACAGATTAACATAGATTAACACAGATGAATTATCTGTGTGACTAGTTAAACCAAAAGACTCAAGCCCTGCTGTTTTGGCGATAATTCAGAGGCTTTAGCTTGTGCGTATCGCACGCAGCAATTACCTCAGGCGAAGCTCCCAAAGGGAGCTGCTCTCATGCGATCGCGTTACCCTTACAAAAATCTCATATCATTTGTTAAATACTACAAACAAGAGCGATCGCGCATGAGTGCAGAACAATAGTTAATAGAAATGTGGCGCTTCCTTCCCCCAGATAAACAACAACAAGTTTTAGAATTTGTGGAATTTCTCCACCTCAAAACAGTAAATCCGCAAATAGTAACTCGTGGGACTAAAACTGAGTTAGGGGAAAAGTTACGGCAAATCCGTGCCAAAATTGTTGCTTCTGGTGAACCATTACTCAGTCAAGATGAGATTGAAAAAGAGATGGCTAGTCGGCGAGGTGGCTTACAGGATACAGGTGAATGAAGATAACTTTTATTGATGCTGGGGTACTAGTTACTACAGCGCGTGGTGTGGGGGAAATATCCGAAAAAGCTTTAAATGTTTTAACAGATTCTGAACGCGAGTTTGCCTCAAGTGTATTTATTAAGTTAGAGGTACTTCCCAAAGCTATTTACAATCGCCAAACAGAAGAAGCAGATTTTTACGAAATATTTTTTAGTGCAGTCACTTATTGGCCTAGGGATTTGGAACAGATAATACAAGATGCTCATAACACTGCGTGTCAGTATGGTTTAGCAGCAATGGATGCACTACATATAGCAGCAGCACTTTCGGTTGGTTCTTCTGAATTTGTGACAACAGAAAAACCGACAAAACCGATGTTCCGGGTAACAGGTATTAAAGTAATTTCTATTTTTTGATTAGTGATAAGTAGATGGGTGTCAATAAACAGAATATCAATTCCTGTTTAATTATATCCACCTACTTACCTCACTTTTCTTAATTGGACTGTTCGTAATATTTTCTTGAAATCTTCAAGCCAAAAGACAAGCTATAGGGAAAATCAGATACTCCAAGAAAAACAATTTCCAGATGAACTGATAAAAACGAGCAATTTCACTTTTCTCTTGCAAATCAACTTGTCTACTCCGCCACCACATCAAAACTAGCGCGACGAGATGAGTCACCACCAAAAAAACAGAATTAACCTCAGCCAGCCGCAACACACCAACTCCAATCATCCCCAAATAGCAAACAGTGATCACCCAAAGAGCAAGATTGAAAACCGCTTGCTTACCAATTTGGAGAGTCAAAGTTTTGATATTGTACAGTAAGTCACCTTCCATATCAGGGACATCTTTGAAGATGGCGATCGCAAAAGTAAAAACCAAAACAAACAGCGTCAACACCCATACCGCAGGTGTAATTGACGAACTGTGTTCAAACACCCAAGTATAGTGCAAAAACAGCCCTAAATTCACAATCGCCCCGCGCACTGAAAAAATACACACCGCCGCCCAAAACGGAAATCTTTTCAAACGAATAGGTGGTAAAGAATAAGCAGTACCAATCGCCAAACTAATAGCCACCATTCCCAACAAAAATGGTCCTTGAAGCCACGCAACAACCAGCGCCAAAACACCAGTAATAGCTACAATCAATTTGCCCGTTGTTAACGAAAACTCCCCAGCAGCAACAGGCAAATGAGGCTTATTAATCTTGTCAATTGCCACATCCTCAAGTTGATTCAGCCCCACAATGTAGATATTGCCACACAAACAGGCAACCCATGCACCTAAAAGAGGGAATAAAGAATAAGTGCGTTGGCTAACAGCAACAGCAATCAAATACAACCCCAACACACTCAAACTCGTGCCAATAATTGTATGTGGACGCGAAAACTTCCAAAAACTATAAAACCAACTACCCTGAAACTCTGTTGTTGATGAAACCTGACTCATTGTTTGCTCTCTCTGCGCCTCTGCGGTTCGTTACTTCTTCCCACACAACAATCCAAATCGAATCAACCCGCGTTCATAACCCCGACTCATCAGCCACAACGACAGCGCAGCTTGAATTGTACCCCAACCCGAACACAGCAAACCCCAAATCGCCATTGGAGAAAACGCTGAATCAATCACAACATCCCAAAAAGGAGCAACAGCCTTCGACCAATCAGCAGTCCGAATATTTTGTAACCCCAACTGACGAGCAATAACCTCATACTCAGGCAAAGATATCACATAAGGCAAACAGTACACACGATAAATCTCTGCTAAATGCTTCTGTTCATCCGCCGTCAGGGGTACATTATCAATTGGTCGATGACACCAAGTCACCATAATCAACGTTCCACCGGGTTTGAGCACACGATAGCACTCTTGCAAGAACTTGCTCTTATCCGGCATATGCTCACCAGATTCTAGTGACCATACTAAATCAAAAGAGTTATCAGTAAAAGGCATTGCTTGAGCGTCAGCCACTTGAAAATGACTTCTTGCACTCAACCCAAACTCAGAAGCGCGTTTTGTCGCTCTTGCAGCTTGTACTGGACTCAGAGTAATTCCTGTTGTTCTGGCATTAAATTTTCCTGCCAAATACAGAGAACTCCCACCAATTCCACAACCGACATCCAAAATGTTCTCAGCTTGTTGGACTCCTGTCCAGTTGACGACTTCTTCAATTAAATCAATTTGCGCCTGACGACGATCTTTTTTCTGTGTACCATCTGCACCGTAGTAACCGTGGTGCATATGTTCGCCCCAAATCTGTTCCCACAGACTGGAGGAAGCATCGTAAAACTGCTGAATTTGCTGGTAAAGTGTTGCACTCATGGAAAAAGCGGTGTTAAGAGAAAGCAGAACCCAAATAAATCATATATCTGGTAGCCTACCATGTGTTTTTAATTTAATCAGGGTGTTTTCTCTTCTAGAGAAACAGGACGCGCTTCACCCTAATCCCAACTCCGGTACCTCTTTTTTCCCTTACACCCTTACACCCCTACACCCGTTCCCTGTTCCCTGTTAAGCGTTGCCTATTGTCGCTTCTGGCAAAATTAACATGGCATCACCAAAAGAATAAAAGCGATATTGAGATGATATCGCTTGCTGATATATATTTAACAAACGTTGCCGACCAATTAAAGCACTCACCAACATGAGTAAGCTAGAACGCGGTAGGTGAAAATTGGTAATTAAACCATCTACAACTCGCCATTGGTAGCCGGGGTAGATAAACAAATCGGTTTTGCCAGAAAATGGTTGCAACTCACCTTTGGCTGCAGCTCCTTCTAATGCGCGTGCTACTGTTGTACCTACAGCAATAATTCGACCACCAGATGCTTGAGTTGCACGGATTTGCTCTACCGTGGAGGAAGGTACTGAGATCCATTCTTCATGCATTTTATGGGTTTTTACGTCCTCCACTTCTACAGGGCGAAATGTTCCTACGCCAACGTGTAATGTGACAAATGCTTGATGAATTCCGCCATCGCCCAACCTCTGTAGTAATTCTGGCGTAAAGTGAAGCCCTGCTGTCGGAGCTGCTACTGCTCCTGGAACTTTAGCATAAACTGTCTGATACTGTTCGCCAAGGGCATCAGATGCAGTAATGTAAGGTGGTAGAGGAACTTCACCAAATACATCCAACAGCTGTACTAAAGACATCCCCTCTGGTAAATTGAATTGCAAAAGACGCCCTCCAGTCGCCTCGTCTGTTTCTAAGACTGTCGCAGTGAGGGAGGATGGGGAAGATGAGGAATTTGCCCTTGCTTCAAAAATAATCTTCGCTCCCCGTGTGAAACGTTTTCCTGGCTTGACTAAGGCTAACCAACAATTATGGTGGCGTTCTTCCAACAACAATACTTCTATTTCCGCACCAGTAGATTTACGACCATACAAACGTGCTGAATAAACTTTAGTATTATTCATTACCAGTAAATCACCAGGTTTGAGATGTTCTAGCAAATTTCGGAAAATACAGTTTAGAGGTGCTGTTTCTATACCAGTGCTAAGTGAATTTACTACCAAAAGCTTGGAATGATCTCTGGGAACCACTGGGTTTTGGGCTATGAGTTCTTGAGGTAATTCATAGTCATATCCAGTTAAGGAACGATCTAATTCCAAGTCTTCCTTCTGAGGACTAGATATTGGGTTTAAATTGGTTTTTGCTGGTTGTTGTTGCATTTATATTTTGACTGTCTTAAAACTTGTTTTGGCTTTTTTTATAGGCAATTCCGTGATCCCCACGGATTCTCCTTCCATAACTTTGCCGTGAATCTAATTAAATAACACGGAAGCACCTGTATGAAAATTGGGTAAACCTCCCTATCTAAAAACGGGGGCTTTTACCCTAGCCAGCACTAGGGTCTTTATACAGATAATAAAAAAGTAGGATTGGCTTTGATCCCAAACATACCTATGGAATACTTGTATTACCTGGCAAATGCCAGTCTAACTCTAAGAGTTGTTCAATTCTTGCACGGTAAACCCCAAATACCTGTTTCGTTCGTCACCGTCATTCATCAGATTGATGGTTGGGTGGTTAGAGTAAAACTAAGACGTCACGTCTCACCTCAAGAAGATGGGGATATTCGGGCTTTCCTCAGTGAATTAGGAATTAGCTACGAGCCAAAAATGCGAGTACAAATGGCGTTTTGGAGTTTGGAAGCAGGACAGTGTGCAGTTGACGTGATGCGTCGCTACCAGGTAGCGATCGTCTCTCATGGTAACCCAGAAAAAGAGGAAATAGAGGCGTTCCGGCAACAGTTTGTCAGAGGTTTGGGCTATTGTCCAGAAACACTGGCGTGATGCCTTTGACTTATATTACCTGTTATATGACAATATAGGTTTAAGTATCAAAAGCTGCTGGAATATATTCTTCTAGCATCAACAAATATCCATCTACTGATAAAGTGGCTATAGCTTCTTCATAAATTGTAACCGCAGCTAACCCTTGTGATATTTGTTGACAGTAGACAATAGCAACATCAAATTGACAAGGGTAGTCTGCCTTTTCAGGATATTTAGCTAAGAACATTAAAGACGTTTGTTGCAGTTTTGTTTGCTTCTGTTTTGTGATGGCGTTTCTTCCCCCCGCATCCCAATTATCTCGGCTGCGGGTTTTCACTTCCACAAATGTCAGTATGGGAGATGAGGAAAGTGAAGGAGTCAAAGAGTGAAGGAGTGAGGTTTCCCTCGTTCCCTCACTCTCTGTGTTTCTCTGTGCTTTTTCTTTCTGTTTCCTTGGCTGTTGCTGTCCATCATATTGGGCAATGATATCAATTTCTCCGTTACGGTAACGCCATCGACGGTGCAAAATGACCCAACCATTGGATTGTAACCATTCAGCTACCAGGTCTTCTCCTGCGATACCTATATCGAGATAATGATATGGAGAATGGTCTGGCATTGGTAAAAAGTACAATGAGTAAGTTCAGCAATCGAATTTGGGTAAACACACTCAGTTTATTACTTTGGGTTATCATTTGCATCACTGCATCTGTTGGTTTTGCAGGTTTTGCTCCAGAAGCTTTAGCAATTGACTACAATAAAGAAACTTTGATCGGGTCTGATTTCTCAGGACGTGACTTGACAGACTCCAGCTTTAATCAAACTAACCTCCGCAACAGTGACTTTAGCCACTCTAATTTGCGCGGCGTCAGTCTGTTTTCTGCAAAACTGGAATCAGTAAATTTTGAAGCAGCTGACTTAACAAATGCTATTTTAGACTCGGCTCTTTTCACTAAGACAAATTTGACAAATGCGGTGTTGGAGGGTGCTTCTGCTGCTAACGCCAGGTTTGATCGTGCTATTATTGACGGAGCAGATTTTACTGATGTGCTGCTGCGTAAATATGAGCAAGAGAAATTGTGCAAAGTCGCCTCAGGTACGAATCCAACCACAGGACGCAACACCCGTGACACCTTATTTTGCCCGTAGCTTCAGCGACACAACAAACGGGGAGCGTGAAAACCGCTTTTCATTTTAGTCTATCTCCCTAGCGTTGTTCAATGGTTCTGAATGATGGGACAAATTGTATCTTGCGGCTTTGTTGATAAGCTGTTCCATCCGGACAGTAATCCTCTCAATTCTTCTCGCAAGGTCAATAACTGTTCAATTTGTCTATCAATATCTAATATCTTATCTTTCAGCTTGTGATGAATTTGATCACAGGCTGGTTTCCCTCCGTCATAAACTTCAAGAATTTCGCCTATTTCTTGCAAGCTTAAACCTAAACTTTGAGCACACTTAATAAAAGAAAGACGAGTCAACACATCTGATGAGAACTGACGAAAACCTCCTTCTGTTCGTCCGATAGACTGAACTAAACCCAAACTTTCGTAATAGCGAATTGTCCTAATAGGAACTCCGCTCAAAGTAGTCACCTGACCAATTAAAAACAACTTTTCATCTTGATTTAACACAGGTCTAATACCTTATCCGTAGAGTTTTCTCTTTATTTTCAGATGTAAACTAACAAGCAAAAAAAAACTTCATAAGTCAACCTTAAAAAACATAAAATACGATTCTTGCGATCGCTTTGCTACCCTTTACGTTTAATTTGGTTGATTTACTTATTAATTGCTAATTGTCAACAAAATTTTTCTATGCGTTACTAAAGTCTCTACTTAACTAGAGACTTTAGTATACCATAAGTCTCTTAACTTATATTTCGCATCTACAGGACTTACCCTAGAACAACGTAACAACCCCTGTCCCGTCCGTTCGCCGCTAGGCGTTCTTGTGGGGTAGATGACCTCATAAAAAAACTGCACTGGCAAGGGCGGACAGGTGCGCGACTGTCGGGAGACCCGCCCACGGTGAGACAGCGCTGGTCTCACCGTAAGGCGTGGCGTTAGCCATAGGGCACTGTCCTCCCCTACACCCAAAGCTATTGGTCAAACGCAATAGCAGTCTACGCAGGCGATCATTAACTAAATTTGTAGTACTGTATAGGTGAACTGCTGAGTGGTATAGCTGTGTCCTTTGGGGTGTCGGCGACAGCTCTCATTTTTTGTGTGGATATTATTTTTGCCTTACCTTTTAGAAAAAGAAGTGGCAAAGCCACTTCTGCGTAATTCCCAGGTAGAACCTAAAAAACAGTATAACTTTTATAAAAAGATGAAATGGTATGATTGTACACTTGTTAACTAATATATTTCCTTTAATTGCCTTCGTGATGTTGCTGATGTTTGAAGTGCTTGGCTAAAACAAGCAAAAAATCTGCCAGTGGAGGTATGAGATGGAAAAATCAGCTAAGCCTTATGAAAACTGTGGGTAATGAGGACGACAAACCAATCAATCACGTTCGGTGGGCGAAGGTGAGTGGGTGTGCAGGCGCAAGAGATGTATTTTAGGGTGCAAGGATGCAGAGGTAAAAAGCGGTGAAGACGTCCTTCGTCCCCCCATCTAGCTTGCACAAGATGCACAAGATGCGGGGGAGTGGTCTAATTGTATCAACCTTAAAGTGAAACGATATAACTCAACTCATTGCAGAAGATATAGTTATCCTCCGCACTAATTTGACAATCTATTGGTTCAGATTCCTAACTTCTCGCTCGAAGTCAACAATCTTATTGTTCGCGTTCATGCGTAGCGTGCCCATAGGACTTATGATTTAGGATTGTTAGATTGCTGGCTTTTGGGGAGAAAGAATCACTTTTTTAAGAGTGCTTTATAAGCATTAAAGATGAAAAGCAAAAAAAATTATGGTTATGATTATTTTGTTACTTTTAACCTGACAAAAGTTTAGCAAAAAAATCTAGCTTGTTTTCTGCTATCTCAAAAAAAAATCTTGGGTAAAAAGAATATGAAAAATTCCTGGTATTCCTGATAAAAACTCTATTGACCTGTAACAAGTAATTAGATTATCTTAGCAGTCAGTAAAATTGGTTAAAAAACCCATGAACAGAAAACTTATACTTAATTTATTGTCTAGTTCCTCTATTTTTGTCTCGCTGATGTCTACTTTGGGAGCCATTCATCCCGCACACGCTGCTGTTAACCAGGGATTAATCCACAAAAATGGTCAGACTTGTATAGCCAGTCCTCACGCTGTCAACAAGTTAGTGTGTATCAAGGATTCAGAGAGGAAGCAACAATCTCCTTCTACACCGACATCAAGCGTGACTACAGGGCAGGCTGCTAAGAATATTGCTTCGGTAGCATTTACAGAAGAAGAAAGTGATCGTGCGATTCAGTTATTTGGCTGTGACTGTCCAGCTTGTATAAACTCTTTACGCAACTTACAGGGGACTGGAAACCTCACGTATTAAGACTTTACTATTTCGCGAGGACTGCAACTTTTGAGTGAAAGTTCAGTATATTAGGACTTAGGACTTAGGACTTCAAACTCCCAATTCCTAACTCCTAACTTATCCCCCTACCTCGTTAACTGGGAACCTATCAATAAGCTGCATTGCACGATGGGCATTGCGCTGCAAGGATTGTGACAAATAGGGTACGTGGGGAATTTGCGATAATAGATCTAACGTACGACGTAAAATTCGCACCACATCACCTTCATCCAAACTCGTATTTTCACAAAGTTCTATCCACTCCATACCAAGCGCCCACTTCTCCACAAGGGCTATTAACTCAAACTCTAACCATATTGGTAAGGCTACATTATAGCGACGTTGCAGTTGGAAGATCTTGCGACGAATCCCTCGCAATTTTGATAAAGCTTCTGCCACTGCTTCACTCAAGTCAAAGCGAACCATGCTATCTGGACGTGGGGTTTCTGTCACCAAAGCTGCGATCGCCGCTGCTAAGTGGTGTGGATCTAAGTTGTCCAATTCTCCACTCTCAAGTGCTAAGCCCAGCCACAACTCATTTTCTCCTCGAATGGCTGCAGCCATTTGTCCTAATCTTGTGGGAACTAGATTATCCAGACATTGAAACTGCTGCAAAATCTCAATGAGATTGAGAAACTCTTCCCAATGACGCTGAGATTGTTGCTGTATTTGTCCCTGCATTAATTCAATTTCAGCTTCAAGTTCAACAACCTGTGTTCTGCGTTTGAAAGCACTGACAGCGTCGCCTGATTGATGTAAGGGATGAGCCTCTAATTGCTCTTGCACACCAGTGACGCGATGAAGTTGTTCTAGGACTTCTGGAGGCATAAATACAGCTTCGCTTGGCTCAGGAATTTGTTGAGTTATGATTGCGGTTTGCTCATCACCAACAAGCGACTGTCCCCGTTTCAATGGCATTTCTGCTGGTGGTAGCAACTCAGCAGGTATGTCAATTCGCGGTAGTTCTGCAAACAAATCTATAACATCAGAGGCTGTCGCTACATACCAGCGGTTATCTCGCCCCAAGCATACCAAGTAACAAGTTTGACTAGAACCTAGTGTTTTCCCTACTAACACTGCTGTTATGGGCGCAGGCATTGTGAAGTTTTTACTCTTGAGACTCAACAGTGTTCCCGACACTGCAAAGTCCAACATCATCCCCAATTCCTGTTGTCGGGCTTCCTGCGCTTGCTCTTGCAGCATTTTCAAGTTTAAGCGTTCTACTCGCAAGCGTTGCCGCAATTTTTCATAAACAGCCAGTTCTCCTTCATCAATCGCAGCGATTTGTGCTTGAAGTTGAGCAAGTTCTGTTTGTAAGTGGGTTATGTACTCGTGTTGCGGTCGCAGGTGCAAGTTTGCCAAGTACTGCCCAAAGCTGCGTTCTACCAGTTCCTTGGCTTGTTCCAAAGTGTGAGTTTGCAGCAAGTTCAGCACCATGCCGTAACTTGGTGTAAATTGACTGACTAGAGGATCGCTTTGGGATGTTGCCAAGTACGCAGCTTCTTTGGCTCCCTCAAAGGGAGTTTGCAGCGTCACAACATGACCCCGTTCATCCATTCCCCGGCGACCTGCCCGACCTGCCATTTGCAGAAATTCGGAGGCATTCAACAGGCGATGTCCACTATCAGTACGCTTAGAAAGGGTAGAAATAACCGTTGTCCGGGCTGGCATATTAATTCCAGCTGCCAAGGTTTCGGTGGCAAAGACAACTTTAATTAACCCCTGCTGAAAAAGTTCTTCAACAAGCACTTTCCACGCAGGTAAAATTCCAGCATGGTGTGCGGCTATTCCTCGGTAAAGCGGTCCAACGTGTCCAGAACGTCCGGCTTCCGGATTACGCGTTAAAAATTCGTCAATCTGCCAGCGCAATTGCTGCGCTTCTTCCGGATTAACGAGCCACATATCGCCGCCCACCTCCGCCACCGCTTTATCACATCCCCGACGACTGAAGATGAAGTAAATTGCTGGCAGCATATCTCGTTCGTGTAGCTCGCCCAGAACTTGAATCATGCTGGGGGCTTCAGCTCTGACATTAGCTTTGCTTTTGTTTTTCTCTCCTTTTTTCTTCTTTCTTAGCAGGCGCTGGTTAATTTGGGTTTTGTCATCATTCAGTAGGGGGAATAATCCTTTGATGTTACCAAAGTGAAATTCCAAAGGTACTGGGCGATGATCGGAGTATATGAGGTCAGTCGGACCATGAACTTGATTTAACCAGTCGGTTAGTTCATCACTATTAGCAACAGTTGCTGAGAGGGCTACGAGTTGAATTTCACGGGGGCAGTAGATGATCGATTCTTCCCAAACTGTTCCCCGTTGGCGATCGTTCATGTAGTGGCACTCATCCAGCACCATAGCCTCAACATCTACTAATGAAATGCCAATTTGCCCGATAGGTGTGCCATAGAGCATGTTACGGAAAATTTCTGTGGTCATTACCAGAATCGAGGCATCTCTATTAATGGAGGCATCTCCAGTTAACAGTCCAACATTGTCAAAGCCGAATTTTTCGCGAAAGTCACGTAGTTTCTGATTGGAGAGCGCTTTTAGGGGAGTGGTGTAAAATACTCTTTTCCCACGCGATAGGGCGCGATATATAGCGTATTCCCCCACCAATGTTTTGCCCGAACCTGTGGGCGCACACACAACAACGGAACGTCCGGCATTCAAGGAAGCGATCGCATCCTTCTGGAACTGATCCAATTCAAATGGAAATATCGAACTTGGTTCAAGTTCTGGAGACAGCGCAGGGTAATTCACTCAATCAAATTTGCAACCAAAACTGTTTACTATGGTAACGACTCTTTTGTCAACTTAGTTATGAGTCATTAGTGAGCCAGCGCGGTCTTGGGGAGCCAGTCGCTTGCGGGGGTTCCCCCCGCAAGCGACCTGGCGTGGTTTCCCCCATGAGCGGCTGGCGAACCCGTAAGGGTCATGGGTCATTAGTCATTAGTTTTGGATAAAAAACAAACAACTAAGTAGATAGGTAGAAATAAACAGAACTATGTTAAGAAATGTAAAACCCTCTAGAACCCTCACTAATGACTAATGACTAATGACTGCCAAAACATCGTTAACTTTATTTTAACGATCTACTTATTTTCCCAATTCTTGTGAGCGGGCTGTTGCTGCTTTGACTGCTTCAATTAAAGCTGAGCGAAACCCGGCTCGTTCTAACTGAGCTATGCCAGCAATTGTAGTACCACCTGGACTGGTGACGCGGTCTTTGAGTTCTGCCGGGTGTATTTTTGTTTCATGTAGGAGCTTGGCTGTTCCTAAGACAGTTTGCAAGGCAAGTTGATTAGCAATTGTCCTAGGTAAACCTGCTGCGACTCCTCCATCAGCAAGTGCTTCTATAGCAAGTGCTACGTATGCAGGACCCGATCCTGATAGTCCTGTCACCGCATCCATCAGGTTTTCTGAAATTTCTACGACTTCTCCCACCGCTGAAAAAAGTTTCTTGGCGGTTTCGTGGTGGTTTGCGTTGGTATAAGCCCCTGGACATATGGCGGTGATTCCTGCTCCCACAGTTGCTGGAGTATTAGGCATTGCTCGAATGACTGGCAACTGGGGAAAAGCAGCTTCCAACTGATTTAATGTTACGCCTGCCAAGATAGATATCACCAGTGGTTTTGAAACTGTATCGATGACATCTGCCAATTCTTGGGCGATCGCACTAAACACTTGAGGTTTTATTGCCAAAAATACGACTTCTGTTGTTGGTGTGAAAATCAGACGATTATCGGCTGTCACATTAACACCATATTCGTCTTCTAGAAAACCTTGGCGTGAGGTTTGTGGTTCGCTAACTAGGACTTCTGAACGTTGATAAATTTTACGAGCAATAAGGCGGGATAAGAGCGCCTCTCCCATTACCCCGCCACCAATTAAGCCGAATTTAATAGTCATTTTTCATTAGTCATAAGTCATGAGTCATGACTTATGACTCATTAGTATTAACACAAAGAACTTTCGACAAAGGACTTTGCACTAATCACTCATTTTACGTTTATTGCGCCATTCTGTTAACTTCGTTTCCCCAAGCTGGGTTTGGTCCAGTGGAACGTGAGGGACGTACTGCAGGTTGAGGTACTTCATGAATAATTCCTGACTGGGTGCTGACTTGCACACAGCTTGGTGTGAACAAAAATATACTTTCGCCTATCCGTTCTTGATGCCCATCAAGCGCGTAGGTACCACCTGCGACAAAATCTACTGCCCGTTGCGCTTGATCGGGATCCATTATTGTTAAATTTAATACTATTGACTTCCGTTCTCGCAATGCTTGAATTGCTTGAGGCATTTCTTCAAAGGTGCGTGGTTCTAGCACCAAGACTTCTGATATTCCATTAATTACTCCAGGCATACCAATCACATTGCTCATCGGCTTTGATCCTGCGGCACTTACATCTCCCATTGTAGGCACGGGTTCCCGCCAGCGTCGATTTTGAACTGGGGGTTCTTGTGCTACTGGTTGTTGAGCAGCATTTTGTTCCTGATACAGATTTTGGTAACTTTCTGTCTCTGGTTCTTCTTCATAGTACTCGTATTCTACTTGCTCGTTTAAACCGACGAAGTCTCTAAGTTTGGAAAATATATTATTCATGGTTTACGCTCCTAGGGCTATTCACTCGTAAGGATATGCCAAAAACTGATGATGAAATCAATTTTTACCCTTGTAAAGGGCAGATTTTTGCGCTGTTCTATTCATATTTGTTCTACCCACTAGGGGTTTTTGTTTGAACAAACGCGAATAGAAAGTCTGTATATGTTTTTTAGGTAACAATGAGTCAAGATTATATCTTAACCAGTCGGTTTAGGGAAGTTATTTTCCTCTGATATTATATTGACTTTTGCTTTTGTCAATACTATATCCTTTGTCACCGATTGAACCAGTGTTTCCTGAAGTTTTTTCCAACAAAGTTTTATAAAGAGTGTCGGAGCGCAAAATGTACTGCAATAAGGTATTTAATCATACTATTAAATACCTTATTATTCCGTGATTATACTTTGAAAATCAATATTAAACAGGACGCTCTCCAAACAAGATAGTTCCTAACCTTACCATTGTTGCGCCTGCTTGCACTGCCAAATTGTAATCCCCTGACATTCCCATTGAAAGGTGATGCATTTGAACATTAGACCAGTTCTGTTCTCGAATTTCTTCTGCTAATTTACTGATACTATTGAATACGTCGAGAACCTCGGAATCATTTAATCCCAAAGGTGGAATTGTCATTAACCCCTGAATTTGTAAATTTTCACATTGATCTAGAGCAGGTAAGTCAGCCAATAGTTGTGATGGACTCCAACCTGACTTGTTTGGATCAGGTCGTATTTTGACTTGCAGACAAATCTGAGGGCTGATTTTTAACTGTTGTGCCAGTTGATTTAAGCGTTGGGCAAGCTTTAAATTATCTACAGAGTGAATCCACTGAAATTGTTCAATGGCTTTTTTGGCTTTATTATTTTGCAAATGTCCAATAAAGTGCCAAGTGATGTCTGGTAAGTCCTGCAACACAGCTTGTTTGTTGGCTGCTTCTTGGATACGACTCTCGCCAAAATCTCGAATTCCTATGGCGTAAGCACACCGTATGATTTCGGCAGAGACTTGCTTGCTAACAGCAATCAACCGGACTGAATCTGGTAGAGAAGAACGAAGGGTAATAATACGTTCGCTAATGGAACTGCTCATTGGAAAGTGCGTTGGAAAACAGTCTGAAGTAGATCGTACTCCTGAGATTGCCCTGTACGACGCAGACTACGTAAGCGATTTTCAATCATCATTCTAGCTTCAGTGCGTCCAGTGGGCTGAAACTTCATACCTTTGACATCAGTTGTTACTATGAAGAATAAGCGTTGGGCATACAGTGTTGTGAACAACTCTTGGTTCTCGTCTACCATACAAATCCTATAGAGCAAACCCCAAGTTGGATGATTGATGTAAGTTTCCGAGTTGTCTAAGTTCATTTAATACTAAGGGATGAATATATATATTTTTGCAGCTGAAGAGAAACATTTTGACGACAAAGGACGCATTTCGTCAAAATTTTTGCTAAAAATGCCAAAAACCCCAAAGTTAAGAGCAAGCAGTACCTCGCCAACATAAGTAGCAGCAGGGGCTTACGCTGGAGCGCGTGCCTCCTGTGGAGGAACTTACGAATCGCACTTAGCGTGTCCCTAAGGACAATAGAAGACTCCAAACTATACCCTGCTTTGTACGTAGCTTGCCTCTCGTTAGAATGCAGCTTATGCTAACACGAAGTGCGTGCAGTGCATACGAAAGTTTTTCCCTTTGTGCATGCTAATTGCCGTTGATCACTCAATAGCTCTAAATTACAGAAGAACAAACTACGGCGCATCGGTTCTAGTTCTTCAGTCATTTCGATCCAGCAGACTTTAGGACAACCTGTGAACGTGCCAACAAAGGAACATGAGCCGAATAACTCAAGCACGTTACAATCAGATTTTAAGCTACCTTTGATGTTGCTGACAAGGTGCATAAGGTTGCTGTAATCCTCAATTATTAGCAATTCATTGACAGCAACAGTTTTCCATTCACGCGTTAAGCGTAGCTCTGCCGTAGGCAATCGCCCTAAATTATTGCGTTTCAAACTAACTAGCATGGCGGTGTTCAGCGGGTTCTTGGCTTGTGCTCATTTAAGTCTTGTGCTTTGTAATGGTGAACATGTAGAGTGATACACAAGACTTAACAACTTAAACCCCTTACTACTTTTTTGATCTTTTGGGCTTTGTGCCAAACGACTTTGGGAGACTTTGTAGGTACGGTTGTGCCACTGTAATTTCTAGAACACTAATGTCTTCATTCCATTTTTGTACCTTGGAATTGACTGTCATTTGTGCTAATCTAGACGAAATTGGGCGATTAGCACAGTGGTAGCGCACTTCCTTCACACGGAAGGGGTCACTGGTTCGAATCCAGTATCGCCCATTTCTTTAATTATATGTAAAGTTGAGGAGCGACAAGGGTGGCTTGTTCAAATCTACCACTCATGAGATTGTTTAACTAGCTATCGTTTCTAAGGATGAACCGAAACAATGTTTGTTCTTCGTCAGTTCATATTTTCAAATAGCAACACAAGCTTTATGAAAAATTAATTTTTGAGATGAATTGCTATTATGTTGTACTTGAAATAGCGATAATCAAAATGTCTCCATGTTAGATAAATTTCCGGAAATTGTCATTGAAGAATGAAAAGCATTATTTCACGATATTTTTTGTTGATTAATCTCCTGATACTTATAGGATTACTAGCAACTGGATGCAATGATAAACAACAAGACATAAACTCGGAAAAACTAACTGTCGGTGTGGTCAGCTACGGCGAAGGAGCTGTTTCTTTAGAAAAATACGAGCGCTTCAAAGACTACATAGCAAAACAAACTCAATCAATTGTAGAACTGGAACCAGCTTACAACGAATTGCAAGCTTTAGAGCAAATTCAACGCCAAAATTGGGAAATTGTTTTTGCGCCTCCTGGTTTAGCAGCAATAGCGATCGGCAAGGAACTTTATGTTCCTTTGTTCTCGATGGAGGGAACACGTGGTAGACAACGCTCTTTACTGATAGTTCGAGATGATAAACCAATAAAAACAATAGCAGACCTGGCGAATAAAACTGTTGCTTTGGAAACAGCAGGTTCTGCAGCTGGCTATTATGTTCCTCTGTACGATTTATACGGTTTAACCCTTGCTCAAATCCGTTTCGCTCCTACTCCTATAACAGTATTGCAGTGGATCAGTGAAGGTAGCGTTGATGCTGGCGCATTATCTCAAACAGATTTTGAGCTTCATCAGCGAGAGTTTAGTACAACCAAGTTTAAAATTTTACACACTAGCCGATCAATTCCTCCTGCAGTTGTTTTACTGGCACCAACTGTAGAACGGAATCAACAGCAGCAGATTCAAAAAGCAATGAGCCAAGCACCTGGAGATATCCTAGCAGATGCTGGTTACGTCCCCGCAGCCAAAGTACCTAGTTACGAGCAGTTTATTAAATTAGTAGATAAAGTCAGACCTCTAGAAGAGCAAGTCAAGAAAACACCCGCCGTTTTACTTAATCAACAATCTACCACTCCATAAGTACCGCAAGGCGGAATTAAAAATTAAAAATTAAAAATTAAAACAGGTATACAGCGTAAGCTTTTCATTTATTTTGGATGGGTGCTTTCCTTCCGCCATGACGTAATAGAGGGTTGGGAAACAAGTGATTAACAAAAGACGACTTCAGAAAAATTCATAAAACTTAATCATTGTTTCGCGTTTTTTTGGAAAAATCTGCTGATATCTTAATTAAGCTCTCACCCGGTTGGAGTGAGGAGTAATCAACTTAGTATAATATGAGTTATCTACCAAACAGATTTATTTGCTGAAAATACTGTGTTTGATGCTGTAGTTATCATAGACAACCCTGATAGGATAAATCTATTAAATTTTTTACTTAATAGACTTTTTTGTTTTAAAAATACCAAATTACTTATAAAGAAAACAGATTACAGAGCTAGGAGTGCCACCTTATGTCTCAGTCTTACATAATAAAAGCGGAAATTCCCTCTGGGACGATAATTGATAATCGTTATATTATTCAAAAACTTTTAGGACAGGGGGGCTTGGGAAGAACATACTTGGCGTTTGATACTCGTCGGTTTAACGAAGCATGCGTCCTCAAAGAATTTGCACCCACGGGTTCAGGGGAGAATGCTTTAGAAAAATGTCGCAATTTATTTAAAAGAGAAGCAAGAATTCTTCACCAGTTAGAACACCCTCAAATTCCTCGTTTTTTGGCTTGTTTTGAAGGAGATGGACGGCTATTTTTAGTACAAGAGTTTGTTGATGGTAAAACATATTCATTTGTGTTGCGAGAACGGCAAGATTTGGAAGAAACTTTTTCGGAAACTGAAGTTATACAGTGGCTAAAAAGTTTGTTACCTGTATTGGAATATATTCACCAGCACAACATCATCCATCGAGATATTTCTCCTGACAACATCATGTTACCTGATGGTCAAAATTTGCCGGTGCTGATTGATTTTGGTGTGGGAAAACAGATAGCTAACCTTAATCAAAACACCGCGCCTTACCACATGAGCTTTGTTGGTAAAATGTCGCTTGTGGGGAAAGTCGGATATGCTCCTCGTGAGCAAATTAGCTTGGGGTTGTGTTCTCCCTCCAGCGATCTTTATGCCTTGGGCGTGACTGCAGCTGTCCTACTAACAGGTAGAGATCCATCTTTTCTTATGGATCAGTACTCTTTGGAGTGGAGATGGCGTTCTTACACCAAAGTCAGCAATGATTTTGCCAGAGTACTCGATAAGTTGCTAGCAGATACACCAAAGCAGCGATACCAATCCTCAAAGGAAGTTCTCACAGATTTAGAACGTCTTGGACAGTTTCAAGTAATGGGACAATCAACTGTTCTTGATTTGCCTAGCACAGTTATAAAACAGAAATATCAACCTACATTCACAACACAACAGCCACACTACCAATATCCACAGACTACAGCAGGTTCGGCTAGAAGTTCATCTAGTCAGCAGCAATTCCCTGTTATTCAGCCACAACCACAACCACAACCACAACCACAACCAGAACAATCCTCACTAAGTTCGGCTAGAAGTTCATCTAGTCAGTCGCAATACCCTGTCATTGAGCCACAACCACAACCACAACAATCTTCACTCAATCCAGCTTTCATACAACGCTGTCAGCAAGAACTAGCTTACTACATTGGACCAATAGCAAGTCTAGTTGTGGAAGAGATTCTAGAGCAAACTCCTCAAATTTCGCCTTACCAATTTATTGAATTTTTGGCCAGGGAAATTCCTGATGCATCAGCAGGTGCTGAATTTAGAAAACACCTATTTTCATGAGTATTTCGGGGTAACCGACTCATCCAAGTGCCTTCTTTGAAAATCAAAACTGTCATAAATATAGTTGTGACTTATTTGAGTTGCAGCTTAATTTCCTGCTGTTCCTCCAGTATTTCCTCCATGAGTACGTCTAATTCTTTTCATTGCCATTTCTAAACTTAATTTCATCCGTTTAAAAGCTTTGGCAAGATTACCAATTTCATCATTAGAAATCTGATCAAAATCAACTTCTAAATGCCCTGTGCTAACTTCTTCCGCGACACGAGTTATCCGCTTGAGGGGAATAATAACCTGTCGATGCAAAAAGACATTGACTAAAAGAATAACCACTATAAAAACAGTAGATACAAGTCCTATTATCTTCAAAGAAGATTGATTGGCTTTTTCAATCACCTTACTCGCTGGTAGCGAAATAAATTGAGCCGCCACAATTTGATTCAACTGCCAATTGAATCCATTAACTGTACCGAAACGCTCAATCATAGTTTTTGGTGCCACATCAGGCGTGCTATGACATTTCAGACAACTTTCTTTGCTAATAGCTAGTGGACGAGCAATGTAAAATATATCGCCTCCTGGAAGTGACCGAAAATCACTCACCTCTTTTAAATTTTTATCTTTTTGGAAACGCTCTAAAATTGCGGTCTCAAAACTGTCAGCCTTATCCCGAAGATTTGTGGGATTTGTTGCTGCTTCTTTATAAAAAAAGTCTCGATATTCTGGTCTTTTTCTGAGAATCTCAAAGACCTCTCGTGCTGAGTATGCAGATACAGTTTGGGGCAAAAACTTTTCTTCTAGTTTATCAGCAAGCTCTGGATTAATTTGGGTAAGTGTGTACTCACGAACAGAAGTCATTGTATCGATGAGTGTTAAAGCTCGTGAGGTAATTTCATTTCTAGCATTCTGTCTTAACAAAGCAGAAAGAGCCAATCCACTAAAGCTTAGACCTACTATAAGAATGATGACTAGCAAAAGTGTAAATTTTTGTCTCAAATTTAAGTTTTTTAACATGATCCCATATCATCTGAAGATAACAGTACTATGAACAAAGAATTGAAGGCATGTCTTAACCATTATATGGACAGACTACGCATAAATAACTGAGAATTTAGATGATTACAAAATAACTTTGTCGGATTCAGGATTATGTACACGAATTTCTCAAAAAATAGATGAATAGCAACTTATCCTTCATGATTAAGTTCATGAATAAATGTTATGAATCATTTTAGTAAACCATCCTATATTTATCAATTTGAATTTTTGGATTCGTGATATTGAGGTTTTTGATAAAATTTATCTCCTAATTTAAAAAAGAGAATATAACAGTCTGAAAGTGAAAATTTTCCAATATATATAGCAGTCCTATTTCATTTATGAAAAAACAAAGTACATTTGTACATTCTTCTTTCCTGTTCCCTGTTCCCTGTTTCCTGTTCCCCACCTCAACGAATAACTTTACAACTCCTGCGCGGATTGCTATAAAGATACTATCCATTTGGTAATAGCCTGCTTGTTCAGTTGAGTCCTAGACTGTTGACAGTGGCACAATAAGACTAGGAGATAACTTAGTTCCAAATATACCTTACACGTAAAGCTTAGCGTGGAACTCCCGTGTAGGAGACACAAATTAGAATCTCGAAATCTTCCCCTGAATCCTTACCCAGCTTTAATACCATGCCAAAATAAATAGCATGATAGAGTTATTAATATAATGGTCTGGAATCCAGGACAGGCGTTGCTTGGGGGACGCTACATCATCGAAAGAAAATTAGGCGAAGGTGGAATTGGTATCACCTATCTCGCCGGAAATGAACGAAATGAACTGCGGGTTATTAAAACTCTAAGAGTTGACATCCTTAATCAGGATACCTGGAAACCGCATCAAAGCAAATTAAAGCAAGACTTCCGCGATGAAGCTTTTCGGCTTGCCTTGTGTCGCCATCCTCATATAGTGCAAATAGAAAATATTTTTGATGAAGGCGATTTGCCTTGCATGGTGATAGAGTACATCGAGGGTGAAGACTTAGGCAACCGGCTTCGGCGGATGAAAGTCTTACCAGAAGTTGAAGCGCTTTTGTACATCCGGCAAATTGGCGATGCTTTAAAGGTCATTCACAGTAGAGGTTTGCTACATAGGGATATTAAACCACGTAACATCATGCTTCGCGCGGGCAAATCAGAAGCTGTGCTGATTGACTTTGGTATTGCCAGAGAGTTTATTCCCAATGTTATCCAAAGGCATACAGTGTATCGTACACCAGGTTTTGCCCCCCCAGAACAGTATGAATTGGAAGCACCACGGGGAGAATATATTGATGTCTATGCACTAGCTGCCACCTTGTATAGTTTAATCACTGGAGTGACACCAAGGAATGCCGATGAGAGAGCACGCCATAACATTCCCCTAGAACCACCAAAACACTTTAATCGTAATATTAGTGACAAGGTCAATCAAGCAATTATCAGGGGGATGGATTTGCAACCCAGTCTCCGCCCTCAGTCCATACAGGAATGGCTAAATTTATTGGATGTTGAGATCCGCGAAGAGCCCCCCACACAGGTGATGACACACCGCCCAGTACTTCCTAATAATCAGTCTTCACCCCAAAATAAACAGCTAATAATACCATCTGTTGCCACTTCTGGAAACTGGCAATGTGTACGTACCCTCAGAGGTCATTCCAGTATGGTTCTTGCTGTTGCTATTAGCTCAGATGGACAGGCGATCGCTAGTGGTAGCAATGATCATACAATTAAACTTTGGCAACTAGAAACCGGTAAACTTCTGCGTACCTTTGGTGGTTGGTTTTCTGGTCATTCCAGCATTGTTCATACTGTCGCTTTTAGTCCCGATGGACAGTTAGTTGCTAGTGGAAGCTGGGATGAAACCATTAAGTTGTGGCAGGTAAGTACAGGAAAAGAAATTCGTACATTAACCACTCATGGCAGCTGGATCAATTCTGTAACCTTTAATCCAATACCTCTGAAATTTTCTTCTCAACAAGAAGAAACTTACGTGGGAAGGTGGATTTTAGCGAGTGGTGGCGCTGATACCACTGTTAAGTTATGGATAGTAAGTACAGGCATAGAAATTAGCACTTTCATAGGTCATTCCGACTCAGTATGGTCAGTTGCTTTCAGTCCGAATGGAGAACTTCTAGCTAGTGGTAGCGCTGATAGTACAATCAAGCTTTGGCAAGTAAGTACAGGTAGAGAAATTCGCAGCTTTATAGGTCATTCCTTCTTTGTTAATTTCGTTACCTTCAGCCCAGATGGACGACTTTTGATAAGTGCCAGTGCTGATGGCACTATTAAACTTTGGCAAGTCAGTACAGGGAAAGAAATTCACACTTTTAGAGGTCATTCCGATGCGGTGTGTTCAGTCATTTTTAGCCCGAATGCACAGCTTCTTGTTAGCGGTAGTTGGGACAAAACTATTAAAATCTGGCAGATAAGGACAGGTACTGAAATTTGTACTCTTCATGGTCATTCTAATTACGTCAGATCTGTTGCCTTTAGTCCAGATGGACAGACTATTGTAAGCGGTAGTGATGACGATACGATCAAAATTTGGCGATGCCATTCCTAATTTGGGTAATTTATCTGATACTTTTACGGTGAAATTCTTCTAACTCTCTAGATAGACTCGATATTTTCCAAAAATTGAAACAATAATCAGGGTAACCTTAATTTTGGCAATCTATCTTAGAGGATGTTTTAAAAGGGTTGTTCTATGTCATGTTGAACGCAGCGAAGCGGAGTGAAACATCTCAGTATGTGCCCGAAACCTAGATTCTTCGTTACGCTTCGCTCCACTCAGAATGACAGATTTATACCTTTATGGACTTTTCAAACATCCTCTTAGCTGAAACGCTTTTACAGAAAGCACAGCATGGAGATGCTTGCCTGAATTAGGCAATTAATTTTAATTGTGTTTTAATTTGGAATTGCATATGGGCTTTGGTATAGGAGATTTATTCTGGATTTTCCTCCTGCTTTCTTCCCTGCAACCCTTGTGGCAGAAACGTCAGGTAGAATATCGGCGTATTCGCGCCCTACAGGAATTTCAGCAACAACGCAAAAGCCGAGTGATTTTGCTCATTCACCGCCAAGAGTCTATCAGCTTTTTGGGAATTCCTGTATCGCGATATATCACCATCGAAGACTCAGAACAGATACTGCGGGCAATTCGGCTTACCCCGCCAGAGATCCCCATTGACTTGATTTTACATACTCCTGGTGGTTTGGTTTTAGCAACAGAACAAATAGCTAGAGCATTAATTCGCCATCCTTCCAAAGTGACTGTCTTTGTCCCTCACTACGCTATGAGTGGTGGTACGATGCTTGCCCTAGCTTCTGACGAAATTGTTATGGATGCTAACGCTGTTCTTGGACCTGTTGATCCACAACTGGGTAACTTCCCTGCAGCCAGCATCTTGAAAGTTGTTGAACAAAAACCTGTTGGTGAAGTTGACGACCAGACTTTGATTATGGCAGATCTATCACGCAAAGCGATCGACCAAGTACAGCGCTTTGTACGGACTCTGCTGAAAGATACAGTACCCACACAGAAAGTTAAGCCAGAAAATATTGAGAGTATAATCGATGCCCTAACGACTGGGCGCGTTACTCACGACTACCCAATCACTGTTGAAGAAGCAACAGAAATGGGGCTACCCGTAACAGTCGGACTGCCCAATGTTATTTACGACCTTATGGATTTATATCCACAACCACAAGGCGGACGACCCAGCGTACAGTATATCCCCATGCCCTACGATGACCCCCGCCCCATTTTACCAACTCCTAAAGGTAGACCATTAGAAGAACCTAGCCCAACTCAGATGAGTTAAGCCAAGTTATTATCTTGTCGGTGTTGGTGTAGGCGTTGCTGTCGGTGCGGACGTAGGACTCGCTGTAGGCAACGCTTCTGGTGTAGAAGTAGGTGTTGCTGTGGGTAACGTCTCTGGTGTAGAAGTAGGCGTTGTGGTTGGTTTTGCTGTTGGGGTAGTTCTAGGTGTAGAAGTAGGCGTTTTAGTTGGTTTTGCTGTTGGTGTTGGCTGGGTTGTCGGTGAGGTTGTTGGTTTTCGTGGCTTTGTTGTTGGCGTGGATGTTGGTTCTTTCTTGATGTCCTTTGCTTGTTGGCTGAGTTTTTGCCTGAATGCTAAGTCAGCAATTCCTGTTTGTTGTAAACCCAGTTTTTTCTGATATAGCTTAACTGCTGCTTCTGTTTGAGAACCATAATATTGATTACTGGGCAACAGAGGATTGGGCTTAGCTACCAAGTTTAAATTCGCTTGCAAAGTTTCAACTATTTTTGCAGCAACATCTTGAGTTTTTGGTCCTACTATTCCATCCGCAGGTTGTAGTTTGTGCCCTTTTTGAAATTCTTGAATTGCGTTTTTAGTATCCGCTGTGGTCAAAGGTGCATCTGATACCTTGACGCTGTAACCTAGTCCCCGTAACACAGCACGAAATTGCCGTGGGGTATAAGTTCGTGCAGCAAAAGCGACATCTGAAATCACTACACTAGCTGTGATCAAACAGGCAGTTGCAATGGTAATGTTTGATTTTCCAAACCCACACCACATAAGTAAAACTCCTCTTGGTCAAATCAACCGGATATTGACATTGACAGATAGATGCATTTTAAGTTTCTGTAAAGTTTTTTGGTCGCTTTATTAATGATTATTGATAACTTAAAGTTATCGTACATGGATGTTAAGATTCATAAACTAATGTCATCTATCTTAGATATAGCAATCCTGAATCATACATGAGAGAATACTGAATTCACTTTAAGTAATCTTTGTGGCAAGTATATATTACTTGTATCGCTAAAATGCTTAATTTATTGTAACCAGAAAGCGTAAAATATTTAACTTAGTTTTCGATAAAGCAGTATTTTCTCAGAAATCATTTAGGATTGCTGTATAGATATATTGCTTGAAAGCCGCAGGTATAGGTAGGCAAGACTTAAAACCACGTAATTTAGAGATGTTGTATCCAAAATCTGTACTTTACTTATTTAAAAACCAATGACTAACGTGAAAACCTTAACAAAGCGAAACATATGGTTTGAACAGTTGATGGCGATTATTGCGTCTGTTAATCTAGGGTTAGTTTTATTTGATTTAAGTTATGTTCCTTGGCGAGATTTTTATATACGAAATCTCCCCAGAATCACTCAGATATACGATCCAGTTAAAGGAATTGAACGCCATCGAGAAACAGAAAACTATTTGGTTACAGTAAACGCACTTATAGAACAGGTCAGTCAAACAGGATTGCAATCACCTCAGGTGGTAAAAAAACTTGAGGAACTCAGCCGTCTTAGTAGCGAGATGATTGATAGCAACCCATTTGAAGCGGCGAATAAGAGTGGTTCCTTGGAAAAAATCAAAAATCAGATGCGCGATCGCGTAGCCGTTAAATCTTCCAAGCAAGCCTTTTCTACATTCTGGAGTCAAGCTTATTTATCAAAACGCGGTTGGAAGCAAGAAATTGATTTTTTCAACAACAAAATTCGCCCTATAATTATCGTCAACTATTATCGAAGTATTGGAGAAAATGGCGAATTAATTGATTATTTTTGGATAATTGACTTACCATTTGTCATTTTATTTGGTGTGGAGTTATTAGCGCGTAGCTTCTATATCAAACGTCAGTATCCTAGTTTGAGTTTTTTCAATGCTATTTTCACGCACTGGTATGATTTGTTTTTATTGCTACCATTTTTGCGTTGGTTGCGAATTATACCTGTTTCGATCCGCCTAGACCATGCACGAATGCTGAGTCTAAATCCAATACGTCAACAAATTCATCGAGGAGTCGTGGCGAATTTTGCCGAAGAACTGACAGAAATTGTTGTTATTCGGGTCATTAACCAAATTCAGGGATCAATTCAACGCGGTGAACTAAGGCGTTGGCTATCACAAAATGAACAAACTCGCTCCTACATAGATATCAACAATATAAATGAAGTAGAAGCAATTGGAGGTATTTTGGTAAAAACAATTGTTTACCAAGTACTGCCAAAAATTCAACCTGAAATTACAGCGATTTTGCGGCACAACATTGAAAGCGCTATTAAACAAGTTCCCATTTATCACAACCTACAAATATTACCTGGACTGGATGCGATGCAAACTCAATTGAGTGAGCAACTCGCAACCCAAATCACAACTAACCTTTATAATGCAGTTGTCAGCGCAGCAGAAGATCCAGTTGGAGCAAAACTTTCTAGTCAACTTGTGCAAAGCTTTAGCGAAGCTTTGGGAACAGAAATCCAGAAAAAACAGGTTTTTTCAGAAATTCAGAACTTACTTATTGACTTTTTAGAAGAAGTCAAGCTTAATTATGTCCAACGCTTGTCAAAAGAAGATATGTGGAAAATTATCGAGCAAACCAAGCAGCTACGAACACAGCCACCAGTTCAACCAGTGGAAGATCAAAGCTCTACTATGCTGGTACGTAGAGAAGGAAGTTGATGGTGAATTTGCAACAGCAGTCGAAAATTGATAAACAGACAACAAGACAAGGGGAGGAATTTTTTTGAAGTGGTAACGACAAAGTCGTCATAATGCCCGATTTCAAATCAGCCAATCACGGGAAAATCCCACAAACCTTGCCATGAAAATCTGGCTTTCCCCTACACCCCTATTTTCAAGGCAGAAAGATTTTTCCGTACACCCTTACACCCCCACACCCTTACACCTCCACACCCTTACACTCCCACACCCCTACACCCATATTCAAGCGAGTTTTTGCTTCTCGCTCCCAAAAAAATACGCTAAACTTAGATAATCAGGCGAACCTGTTAGGTTCGCCCGAAGACTTCTTGGAAGATATCCCTATCGCAGGAAGTGGGTAATGACCCACTTTTTTTGTTGGAATAGCCGCATGACTCACCCTCTCGTTCCACAGATTATTGAATTGGCGACACCAGTGGCACAAAAGCTGGGATTGGAAGTTGTTGGCGTGGTTTTTCACACCAATCAAAATCCGCCGGTTTTACGCTTAGACATTCGCAATCCTCAACAGGACACTGGGTTAGATGACTGTGAGCGAATGAGTCGTGCTTTTGAAGCTACCTTAGATGTAGTGGAAATCATTCCAGATGCTTATGTATTGGAAGTATCCAGTCCTGGTATTTCGCGACAGCTGACAACCGACCGAGAATTTATTTCCTTCAAAGGATTTCCTGTTATTGTCCAGACTGCTCCATCCTATGAAGGACAGCAACAGTGGATTGGTCAGTTGATTCGCCGGGATGAGACAACAGTTTATTTAAATCAAAAAGGTCGTGTTGTTCAAATTCCTCGCTCCTTAATTACTAAGGTAGATCTCGATGAGGGCAGATAGAAAAACTATCAGCATTCAACAGTTGTGAGTACCGAAGTTTAGAGGAGCGACAGCGTTCTTGGGAGGTTTATCCCTCAAAGCAAGCGGCGCTGCTGAGTCAGGTTTTAAACAATTCCACAAATCACTAACTCAGCAATTAGCACTGTTTTTATGCTGACCATTTTTTGCATAGCTATATAAGGAGATTGTTTATGTCAATGGTAACTTTACCTGGATTAAAAGATTTAATCGAAAATATAAGTCGTGAGCGTAATTTACCTCGTGTTGCAGTTCAAGCAGCTATCAGAGAAGCATTACTCAAAGGTTACGAACGTTATCGTCGTGCTCAAAACTTAGAGCGAAAACAGTTCGATGAAGATTACTTTGAGAATTTTGATGTCCAACTAGACGTTGAAGATGAAGGCTTCCGCGTTGTTGCAACCAAAACTATCGTTGAAGCTGTGACAAACTCTGATCATGAAATTGCGCTTCAACAAGTTCAAGACATGGGAGGGGACGAAGCACAATTAGGACAAGAAGTTGTGCTGGATGTTACCCCCGACCAAGGAGAATTTGGTCGCATGGCAGCAATGCAAACTAAGCAGGTCTTGGCGCAAAAACTGCGGGATCAACAACGCCAGATGGTGCAAGAGGAGTTCCAAGACTTAGAAGGAACAGTTCTACAAGCAAGAGTTCTGCGGTTTGAAAGACAATCGGTGATTATGGCTGTTAGCAGTGGTTTTGGGCAGCCAGAGGTGGATGCCGAATTGCCCAAGCGTGAACAATTACCCAACGATAATTATCGGGCAAATGCCACCTTTAAGGTCTATCTGAAAAAAGTTTCTCAAGGTCAGCAACGAGGACCTCAGTTACTGGTCTCACGTTCGGATGCAGGTTTGGTGGTTTATTTGTTCGCCAACGAAGTGCCAGAAATCGAAGATGAAGTCGTGCGGATTGTCGCTGTAGCGCGAGAGGCAAATCCTCCTTCTCGTCATGTAGGACCTCGAACGAAAATTGCTGTTGATACTCTTGATCGTGATGTAGATCCAGTAGGTGCTTGTATTGGAGCGCGGGGATCACGAATTCAAGTTGTCGTCAACGAATTGCGCGGCGAAAAAATAGATGTGATTCGCTGGTCTCCAGATCCTGCTACCTACATTGCTAACGCCCTTAGTCCTGCACGGGTAGATGAGGTTCGTCTGATGGATCCTGAAACAAGACAAACTCACGTGCTGGTGGCAGAAGACCAATTGAGTCTGGCGATCGGCAAGGAAGGACAAAATGTTCGTTTGGCAGCTCGTCTGACTGGTTGGAAAATTGATATCAAAGATAAAGCAAAGTATGACCACGCAGGAGAAGATGCTAAGTTTGCAGATGTGAGAGCAAAATATATACCAGAAGTAGATGACTCTGACGAGGAGGACTTAGAAGATAAAAATCAGGAAGAATTTTTTGAGGATGAAATTTTTGACGAAAATAATGACGAATAAGAGTAAAGTTATCAGTAAACATCGTCCTGAGTAACGAACTCTAGCTCATGGAACCAAATTATCGGCGTTGTATTAGTTGTCGAAAAACAAGATTAAAACAAGAGTTCTGGCGAATTGTCCGCGTGTTTCCTTCAGGACAGGTACAATTAAATGAGGGCATGGGGCGTTCTGCCTATATTTGTCCGCAGCAGAACTGTCTTTTGGCAGCTCAGAAAAAAAATAGATTAGGGCGAGCCCTACGTGCATCAGTGCCAGAAGCACTGTACCACACATTGTGGCAGCGTCTACACTAAAGGAATAACCAAAAACAAACTTAATGAAAACTACGTTGTAGCGGTAATTCCCAAAGAAATTGTGATGACAGCCGAATTATTTGTGCTATCAACACACTCTGTTTTATCGCTCATGTAGTGCCAAAATAGTAAAAGGGTGTCGTTAGCGTAGCTCTTGGTTATCCAAAGGGGCGAAGCCGGACTCCTAAGAAGTTTTACTCGATGTGTCGTGGAAGACTCAGAATCAACAAAACAAAACAGTACAGAATGGCAACCTGGTAGCGCCCAAGCGCAGTTCGGCGTCAACCATCTTTCCTGGTGGGGATGCCAGCGATAAACCGAAACATCTCTCTTTCCTGAATGGAGGCACCGGCATTCATTAGCAGTGGCAACCTAACACAGTAATCGAAGGATGGAGATGTCGCCAACCAGGCAACCATCCGCTAAAACTGTAAATTAAAGGGGAAGAGTGGATGAACAACGGCAAAGTTAGAATTTACGAATTATCAAAGGAATTGAATTTGGATAACAAAGAGCTATTAGCAATTTGCGACCAGCTCAATATTGCGGTCAAAAGCCATAGCAGCACAATTACAGAATCCGAAGCGGAACGCATTCGGGCTCAAGCAGAAAAAGTAGCTCAGACAAGTGTGACGCCGAGAATAGGAAATGGCACTAACAGCCATAGACCAAATTCACCACAAGATGGTGGACGTAACCGACCTGCAGCACCTAATAAACAACAAATTTTGGAGATTCGCAAACCTACAGTTTTGAAAAACCCCATCTCTAACGCCCCAGAGGCGTCGGTTGCTACCAATATAGTTGCTTCTGAAGTCAATCCTCCTTCACCCCCTAAGTCCATAGCTCCCCCTGTCTCACCCATGAAGCCGACGGCACCAATTCGATCTGTACCCCGGAATCAGTCTGAGACCACACCTGAACAACCAGCAGTGACAGACGCGGATAAAAACATAGTACCCAATACAAATCAGCCGGTTGAAAAAGTAGCAGCGGAAAAACCGGAAAAAGCATCTGCACCAAGATCAAAACCGGAAAGACAGCCAAAACCACAACTGGCAGCCCCGCCCACCAGACCAGCTGGGGAGCAACCAAGCTCTCCAACAGACGCTGCCCAACCGAGTGTGAGCGAGAAACCGATTATAATTCTCAAACGCGATCGCGACCAAAAACGCGATGCATCCGTTGGCAGCCGAGCTCTTGCAGGCGATGGCACACAGCGCCCACCTCAAAAACGCGATGCTCCCGAAGGCAGCCAAACCTTTGCGGGCGAACGCGACCAAGTCAAGCAGCAAAGAGTCAATAAAACGGCAACAGGGGAAACAGCACAGGCTGCTTTGCCGCAAAAAACTGAAAAACCTGTGCGTTCTACTACCCCCTCACCAGTAAAACCTGAGCAAAGAGGAAATAGGCCTTCTGCACCTGTACAAGTCGGAGAGTCGCAACGACCTAGCAGACCAATAGTACGTGCTGCTGAACAACCAGGAGGTGCGCTACCAGTCGCTACGCCTCCAAAACCAATGCGAGTCTCACTGACAAAACCGCAGGTTGGGCAAGAAGATGAGGATGAAGCACCAACAACGACTGAAGAGGTCATCGAACTAAAGCGCCCAACCCCGCCACGTCAAGTCAAAGGCGGTAAAAAGTGGCAGGAAGAAGAGATAGAAGAAATCAAAGACTCAGCCAAGGCTGGAAAGGGAGCCGTTAAAGGCAAACGTGTCAAGCCAATAGTTGATGAGTTTGAAGATGATGAAGATCTTTTAGATGAAGAGGGAGTGGAAATACCTGCCACTATCCAAGTCAGTCTCTCTATTGCCCGTCCACCGAAACCTAAGGCTTCCAAGCCGACACAAACAGCAGTAGCCACGGCTGTTGCGCCAGTTGCGAAAGGGAAAAAACCTGCTTCCTCTCGTGAGCAAAACCGTCGCCAAGAAACGGAACAAAAGCAGGATCGTCCAGAAATACTGGAAGTCACAGGTCCGATGACAGTGCAAGAACTGTCTGAGGCTTTGGTAGTGGCTGATACAGAAATTGTGAAAATTCTGTTCATGAAAGGCATGGCAGTAAGTATCACGCAAAATTTGGATATTCCCACAATTACACTGGTAGCCAACGAGTTGGAAATACCAGTTGAAACCGTCGAACCAGAAGCCGAAGCCCGCAAAGTCACGGAAATGATAGACGTGGCAGACTTGGAACACCTGCTTCGCCGTCCGCCAGTTGTGACAATTATGGGTCACGTAGACCACGGTAAAACTACCCTGCTTGACTCGATTCGCAAAACAAAAGTGGCATCTGGGGAAGCAGGTGGTATTACTCAGCACATCGGTGCTTACCACGTAGATGTAGAACACGATGGTAAAGAGCAGCAAGTGGTATTCCTTGATACCCCTGGTCACGAAGCCTTTACAGCAATGCGGGCACGCGGAGCGCGAGTCACCGACATAGCTATTTTGGTGGTTGCTGCAGATGATGGCGTTCGTCCTCAGACTGTTGAAGCGATTAGCCACGCGAAAGCCGCTGAAGTTCCGATGATAGTAGCCATCAACAAAGTCGATAAACCAGAGGCACAACCTGACCGTGTTAAGCAAGAATTAACAGAATATGGTCTGGTGTCAGAAGAGTGGGGCGGTGACACGATTATGGTTCCTGTCAGCGCTATTAGGGGCGAAAATCTGGATACACTCCTAGAGATGATTCTCTTGGTAGCAGAGATAGAAGAACTTTCTGCTAATCCAGACCGACTCGCGAAAGGAACCGTGATTGAAGCTCACTTAGACAAGGCAAAGGGACCAGTTGCGACCTTGCTGATTCAAAACGGTAGTCTGCGCGTAGGCAATTTGTTGGTAGCTGGCTCAGCCTTCGGTAAAGTCCGGGCAATGGTGGATGACAGAGGTAAAAGAGTCGAAGCGGCTACTCCCTCCTTCGCCGTTGAAGTTCTGGGTTTAAGTGATGTACCAGCAGCAGGCGATGAGTTTGATGTCTTTAGCAACGAAAAACAAGCACGCTCAATTGCAGCCGAACGCGCTGAAAAACTCCGTCAATCACGTCTGATGCAGGGACGTGTTACCCTGACCAGTATCTCGGCTCAGGCTCAGGAAGGCGAGTTGAAAGAACTCAACCTGATATTGAAAGGAGATGTGCAAGGTTCAGTGGAAGCAATAGTGGGATCGCTCAGGCAAATCCCGCAAAACGAGGTACAAATCCGCTTGTTGTTGTCAGCTGCTGGTGAAATTACCCAGACAGATATCGACTTAGCCGCAGCCAGTGGAGCAGTTATCGTTGGCTTTAACACCACTTACGCCAGTGGCGCTAGACAAGCCGCCGATGAGGCTGGTGTAGATGTACGGGAATACAACATCATCTACAAACTCATAGAAGACATCCAAGGAGCCTTGGAAGGTCTACTGGAGCCAGAGTTGGTGGAAGAACACTTGGGTCAAGCCGAAGTGCGTGCTGTCTTCCCCGTTGGTCGTGGTTCCGTTGCAGGTTGTTACGTGCAGTCTGGTAAGCTCATCCGTAACTGCAAAGTGCGGGTGCGTCGTAACGGTAAGGTGATCAATGAAGCTCCCCTTGACTCGCTCAAGCGAATGAAAGAAGACGCCCGCGAAGTTAACGCCGGTTACGAATGCGGTGTCGGCATTGACAAATACAATGACTGGGCAGAAGGTGACATCATCGAAGCATTCCAGATGGTGACCAAGCGCCGCACTCTCTCATCTACTAGATAAGGAGTAGTTGACAGGTGACAGGTGACAGGTGACAGGTGACAAGGTAATAGAAAAGTTTTATTTCCCTGCACTCTGTCTCCCTTCTATGATCTGTACCCTCCGGGGAAGACCTCCGGTCTCGCTACGCTTTAGACCTCTGGGCGTGCGCTTTGCGCATACGCCAGAGCCGGCACGAGGGAGATCCTCCCGCAGCGCAGGACTCACCGCTCAATAAAATCTAGAGAAATTTAGAAATGTTGTAGTTCAGCCAGTAAGGCTTGATATAACAATCTGGATAAGTTTATCAAAAGCAAAATTTTTCCAACAAACAAAACCTCCGCCACAGTTATCTTGTGACGGAGGTTTATCAGCTTAATCCAAAATCAAAAATTCCAAATTTTAGATTAAGAGAACCATTCTAAAACAGCTTCTTCCTTTGTATTGGTATTCCGAGATGGTGTCTCACGATTAAACTTCATCTGAATTGACCGTGTTTGTTCACCATCAGCAGCAACAGCCATAATTGGATAGTCAATCAAACCATCCTGGAAGGACATTTGGAAGCGGAAGGTACCGTCTGGATTGAGTTTAATTGGACGACCGCCAATTGTGACAGTCGCATCAGGTTCTGTTGCACCATAAACAATCAACTCAGCATCAGCAATTAACCAGAACTTACGCGGGCGCATTGGCACGTCACCAGAGAAGCCAGCGCCAGACATACCTACGCCAGACATGTTCAAACCAGAGGTAGTTGGAACTGCCCACATACCTACACCAGAGGGGAAGACGTAGGAGCTGATGGCTTGTTCTGGAGTAACGAAACCAGGAACCTGGTGCATGGAACCGAACACAGAACCTGCAACGCGCATGACTTCGGCAGATTCTGCCAAACCAAAGATTTGGTCATAGATGGCGTTACCGTTGGCAGCAGCACCAGGAATAGGAGTAGCAGTAGCAGTAGGAGCCACTTTCTTGGCGGGAGGAACCAGTTCATAAACAGTTTTCTCACGCAAATCTTCATCAAAATTCACGGTGATGAAGACATCTTCAATCCAGTCGGAAGGATAGACAGGAGGAACGTGGACGGGTGCAGAACGAGCTAGTACTAACCAGCGACCATCAGCACAACGGTAACCAATGTCGATGACATAATCGCGATCGCTCACTGGAACTGGCAAATACCATTCCCGTGCAAGTTCATCACAGGGGTATTCTTGAATGCTGTGGGGGCTTTGGTACTCTAAATTGATGTCGGTGACATCATAAATACGCAGTGCCAGCTGTTGTCCCCCAAGACGGCGTAGTTCTTCTTTATGCTCGTTAGAAACATCCCAGTAGGTATAAGCCCACTGAGGATCGCGAGGCATAAGAACAATACGGCTTTCTCCATAGCCTTGAGGGAGATCCGCTAGTCCTTCATCAACATCAGTGAGAGTACCGCCTGTACGATCAATTTGACCCAACTCAAATTTTGCTGCTTCCACGGTTTCCTGTGCCTCCATTGAACGAGATTGGGTAAGAGAAACTTTGCTGCGTTGAGCTTGTTGAACAGATTCCAACAGTTGCGATTTACGCATTCTACTGTAACGAGAGATGCTAAATTCACTAGCTACTTTACGTAGTTGCCGCAATGTCATCTCTTCTAAAGGTGGGCGTTCTTTTGCCATAATTTTGGCCTCCAGTAGTTTGAAAGGTTCATGATGTCCCCTGGTTATTAAATGGCTGATAAATAGCCGTAGACCTCCAGAAAAACTTCTTATTCCTGACTCCTGGTTCTGCCGAGTTTTGTGTTTGTTTTTTAATGTGTTTTTTAATTGCAAATCACTCCCTTTGGATTCCCTATGATGCCAATGTGGCAGCATGATGCCAATGTGACAGCATTTTCTTTTGGGGAGCAGAGGAGTCTTTGTTAATAAATATTAACTAATAATCCTGCGTTGGGATCAAGGGGGTTACAGACACATTTTTCAGCTTTTCACGTATTTATCAGCCTTTGGGGATCATTAAGTTATGATTCTATGACATTTTAGCTTGTTAAAAGCAGGTTATACATCTGATTAATCGCGATTATGTCAAATTTTGATGACAAAACTTTTTCGCTCTGTACTAAGTTAGATTTGCTTCATCACTCGTACTGAAAAACTGCGGAGCCTAACGGGAGAGACCTCCGGGTATGTCATATGTCCTCTGAACACACTGCTTTCTATCCTGAAGGGTTGGGATGAACCGTTCCACAATTTATGGACAAATATCTTATCCACTTGTTGCTTCCTGCTTCTGCGACTCATAAGTAGGTCAACTTAATTAAATATAAGATAGAGATAATATTGTCGTTGTATGTG